>JAJRPT010000221.1 GCA_024280675.1 Bacteroidota bacterium | reverse complement strand
TCACTTCTCTTCGCTCCACTGGGAGCTTAGCACACTTCGGAAATAAGAGCTAAACCTTTTTCAATCATCGTCGCCCGACATCGTCGGTTTTAAAATCTAGTCTATCACTTCTCTTCGCTCCACTGGGAGCTTAGTACACTTCGGAAATAAAAGCTGAACCTTTTTTCAATCGTTGCTGCCCGACATCGTCGGTTTTAAAATCTAGTCTATCATTTCTCTTCGCTCCACTGGGAGCTTAGCACACTTCGGAAATAAAAGCTGAACTTTTTTTCAATCATCGTCGCCCGACATCGCCAGTTTTAATTTCACCACACGTCGGATAAAATTCAAAAAAAAAACACGAATCATGTTCGTGTTTTTTAATTATGATAAGCCCACGAAGTGGGTGATGAGAGATTCGAACTCCCGACCCTCTGCTTGTAAGGCAGATGCTCTGAACCAGCTGAGCTAATCACCCCTTATCTACTAAAATA
This sequence comes from Bacteroidota bacterium, assembly GCA_024280675.1. Classification (GTDB taxonomy): domain Bacteria; phylum Bacteroidota; class Ignavibacteria; order Kapaibacteriales; family UBA2268; genus JAJRPT01. The sequence goes on along the minus strand of JAJRPT010000221.1, from coordinate 3,615 downwards.
TTATTGGTAAAATTATTATTCCCGCATCTCAGAAGAATCCAAAGATAAGCAAACTAGGTCAATTATACAAATTATTTAGAGATAATAAATGGAATCATTTCCCCATCATGGTTGCCACCACGGACAACTACAAAATAAACTCCACCATCTAACTCACTCATATCAATATAGTTACTCAGTCGTTGGCTGGGAGATATTGTGTTTAACAGATTGCCAGAAATATCAAAAATATGAAAATCTCCACTCGCTTTTTTCAGTGCTTGGCTCATTGAAACAATCCCCTCAGATGGGACAGGGTAGAGGACAAGTGATTCCTTCTCATAAGCAATGTTGCTAGAACCTATACTTTTAACCTCGGCAAGAGCAACTCCATAATCAATGTCAAGGGAAGTTATTTCAAACTCAGAAGAAATATCAAAAGTTTGCATGCGAGCATTATTAATAAATATTTCACTAATAGAATCTTGCCCAGATTCGTCTCCAGAAAAATCAAATCTAATCGGGATTGGATAATACTCTGGTCGCACGTCATTTACCGAGTGGGCTTGTTCTACCTCTATTGTTGTGGTGTAGAGTCCAGTTTCCTCAATCTTACTTGAAAAATTAATCACATACTCTGGATAGCCAGCATTATATACCCAAGCGTCAAAATATGTCTCGAAGCTAAAGCCAGCGTCTGGAACTTCTTCTTCCCAAGCTCTGGTCATATCGTCGGTGGAAATTGATGTGTAAGCATTTTTATTTATAATATTTCTAAGTGCGGCAAAGAAAACATCATCGCCCAACATCATGCGGAGGTGGTGGTAGTTGAAAGCTGCTTTTGTGTAATTTACAATAAAATTCTGCCCTTTAAAAAGCTCGTCACGGTGAACAATGTAGCTGGGTTTAGTTTTGGAAATCTCGTAAGACTTAGCCGTCGCACCTTTGTTTCTCATCACATTCATATAGAAGTTCAAATCATTGGCATATTCATACCAAAGTGCTTCGCCCCAAGTTGCACCACCTTCGTTTATCCATAAATCGCCCCAAGTTTTGCAAGTGATAATATCGCCCAGCCAGTGATGAGCCAGCTCATGTGCTTTAATCCACTCAGCACTTGCCGAAATACTTCCACCAAAAGTCATGGTCGTATGCTCCATCGCACCGCCCATTGGCACGTGGCAATAGCCATAGGAATCAAAAGGATACTCTGTGAAAAAAGCTCCGTAGGCAAGTAGCATCTCTTGCATTTCGTACATATTCAAATCAATAAGCTCTTGTGTTAATTCTTGATAGGAGTAGAGCGAGAGGGGAATTTTCTTCCCAGACGCAAGCACCGCTTCCCCTTCGTTGTAAATATCAAATTTAGTTGCCGCAAATGCCATTAGGTATGTTGTTATTTGAAAATCAAAATCATAGAAATGAGAAACTGTCCCGTCTTGGTTGTCTACCCAAATTGGATTACCATTTGCAACAGCAGAATATCCAATCGGCGTGATAATCGTCATTTTGGACTTTGCTTTGTCGTGTGGGTGGTCATTGCAAGGCATCCAAGTGCGAGCCGCAATTGGTTCTGATAGCGTAAAAAGCAGGCGTTTACTTTCTTGATCTGTGGAAAAATCATAATACCGGGCTCCTTTGACATTTCCAGGACTAGTGTTTCCATCAAAAAAATCAATCACAGTAAAATAAATATCAATCCTTATCTCATCAGAGTTAGAATAGTTATTAGAACTAAAAATATCAAGCTTGTCGTCATATTCAAATTTACCAACAAGCACGTCATCAATCTTCACAGAATCAATGTCCATGAAATCTTTGTCGAATGTGAAAGTTGTAGAATTATCCTCTACTACATTTACGGTGATTTTATTTACACCATGGAAATGTCCATAAGTCATTGTGTTAGAACCATTTGCGAGTAAGTCCACAAGATTGAGCGTTAAATCATATTGGATTACGTCATAATTTCTTTCAAGCACCATCCCAGGGTAATATTCCTCCGCCTGGAGTTTTGAGCTACGCTTACAAGCCAATGCCTTGTGAACGGCCCAAGATTTTTCGTTTGGCACTTCCTCGAGCCAAATTTTATCTTGAAAATCACTTTGTGCAAAAGCAAAATATTGTGAAAGGATGAAAAGAATTAACAATGTGTTTTTCATTATATTTCTCAGATTACTTTTAAAAACTTAAATATTAATTTCAATGCTAGGATTTTGTGCAATCTGCAAATTTTTCTTTCTAACTTTCGAGACTATTTTGCTCGTCAGCTCGTTTATTTTCTGTGAGACTGGGCTTTGTGCTTTTGCCACAACTATTGGTGTTCCACCGTCCCCATTTTCTCTGATCGCAGTATCGAGCGGGACTTGTCCCAAAAGATCGGTACCAGTTTCTTTGGCAACTCTTTCCCCGCCACCTTCTCCAAATATATAAAATTTCTTCTGTGGCAATTCTTCTGTCTCGAACCAGCTCATATTTTCGACAATTCCCAGAACATCTACATTCACTTTCTCGAACATTTTAATGCTCCGCCGAACATCGGAGAGTGAAATTTCCTGCGGTGTGGTAATCACCACCGCACCGCTAAGTGGTAATCTCTGCACCATTGTCAGTTGAATATCCCCTGTACCTGGAGGCAAATCAAGAATTAAAAAATCAAGATTCCCCCACCAAATTTGTTCAAAGAGCATAGAGAAATAACCGGCCAGCATTGGTCCTCGAACGATTGCCGCTTGGCTTTGCTCCATCACAAATCCCATCGACCCGACTTTCACTCCGTGGGCTTCGATTGGCGAACCCATTGTAGCACCTTCGGGCGTTCGCACAGCCCCCATTTGTCGTCCCGCCAGCCCAAACATTGTGGGTTGGCTGGGCCCGTAAACATCTGCGTCGAGTATCCCAACCTTTGCACCACTCTTTGCAAGCGACACCGCAATATTGGAGGCAAGAGATGATTTGCCCACGCCACCTTTTCCGCTAGAGATGGCAATTATATTTTTTACACCTGGCAAAATAGCACGGTTGGACACATCTTGGGCCACCTCAGAAATTAATACCTCAAAAACAATATCGGGATATTTTGATACTATATTATCATTTATTAGTTTATTTAATTTCTCTGCCACCCAATAAATGGGTTGAATGAGCTTTAAATAAATTTTTAAATCGCTCCCATCAAATTCAATCCTGTCGATTGAGCCTAGCTCTTTTAGTGTCAAGTTCAAGTCTGGATCGATTATCTCGCCCAATAGCTGGTTTATTTCTTCACTTTTTATATTGGTCATGTTTATAGATTGTCTTTCTTTGTAATTAGTTACAATTTCTTTTATTAAGGGCAAGACGAAGACAGAATAAATTAATTATTTCATATCTTTGTGATTTCTTACAATAAATTTAAAAGCAATTTGCAATTCTTTTTAAAAATAATAGCGATATGTTTATTCATTTCCTCCTGTGGAGGTGATTTAGCAAAGCCTGAGGACTATACGGCCTTGCAGCAACGTCTTGGTTCGGAAAAAACTTTTTCGACCAATATGGCTTTTTATATGGCGATTCGTCCTGCTGAATTTGGCTCGGTAATTAGTCATTTGGGTGAAGCGGGATTATTGACTGAGGAGCATGGCTGGCGTCGTGTGG
>JAJRPT010000220.1 GCA_024280675.1 Bacteroidota bacterium | reverse complement strand
TGCCTCCTCATCTGTGTCTGGGACAAAGTTCAAGGAAATGAAAAATGCCTTTGACCAAGTCTTTAGTTCTGGGCAAAAGATGCTCATGGAGAGTGGAGATGGTATACTCGATGGGCAAAAAAGTGTTTTGCCAGACCCAGCATTTATTGGCTTGCGTTCGGGAAATCTGTCGAATATCCAAGAGGAGCTCACAAATTCTTTTTCTGGACTTATTGCCAGCGGAGAACTTAGACTAAGGAAAAAAGGAAATGAACTCATTGTAGAGCTGCCTGAGGAACTCTTATTCCAAAAAGGAAAAGCTGATTTGAACCCAAAGAGCTTGCTTATTCTGGATTCGCTTGCATATTTGTTGGAGGCGATTCCTAATATGATGAGTGTCGATGGACACACTGATTCGGACTCAATCAGGACTTTTCAGTTTGAATCAAATTGGCACCTTTCGGTGGAGCGGGCACTCAATGTTGCCTATTCAATGATTGGCTTTGGACTCTCAGGACATAAGATTGTGATAAGAGGATATGGTGATAAGGTGCCGCTTGTTCGCAATGATTCTCCAGAAAATAAAAGACTGAACAGGAGAGTAGAAATTATTATCTCTGAATTAAACGAAAAAACGCCTATTTCTGAAGCGGCTGGGAAAGAGACTGCTGAAATAAAAAACAATTAACTATATTTGAGTCCAGACAAATGACAGAAGATATGATTAAAGTAAACACATTACATTTTGGAGACATGGAAGTCGAGCCATCTCATGTCTTTGATTTTACCGACGGAATGCTTGGCTTTGAAGAGCTTAAAAGATTTGTATTGGTCTCACACCAAGATTATGACCCATTTAAATGGCTTATATCACTAGATAATCCAGATATTGGCTTTCCACTGCTGGATCCATTTTTCTTGGATGAAGGATATAGGGCGGGAAGAGATATTGACTATGAAAATGAAGTAGTGTTCACCGTCGTGACCTTGGGCGGTATGGATGCCACTATGACAGCCAATCTGAAAGCACCAGTAATTTTGAATATAGGGTCAAGGAATGGACGGCAAATAATTTTAACCAGTGACAAGTATTCACCCACTTATGAGATTAAAATAAAATAATAATATTTATTATTTTGCACTTTATTTTATTATTTTGTGCTTCGGTTTAAAGATTTTTTTATTACACAATAATTTACATGCTTGTACTTTCTAGAAAAATAGGTGAGCAAATTACAATCGGCAACCAGGTTAAGGTGACTGTACTCAGCTTTGACCGTGGGATAGTCCGGCTTGGGATAGACGCACCAAAATCTATTTCTGTTCACAGAAAAGAAGTACACGACAAAATAGTTGAGGTCAATCAAAAAGCAATACAAACTAAAACAAATGTACTGAAATCAGTTATTGCAAGTAAAAAACTTCAAATAAATAAAAGTGTACCGAAATCAAATTTAGAAGCCCCAGCAATTAATTTTTCAGCAAAAAAAGAAGAATAATCATGGCAGAATATTCAGTCCTTATAATTGACGATGATGTCTGGATGCAGAGAATTCTCTCCAAGACATTGCAAAGTTATGGCTTTAAAAAATCAATACTTGCCTCCAATGGCTTTGATGGGATTGCAAAAGCAGTAGATTTTCGTCCTAGCCTCATAATATTAGACATACTTATGCCTGAGTTGTCTGGGCATCTTACACTCAAAGTTTTAAAAGCACTCAAGACCGTAAAAGATATACCAGTAATTATGGTCTCGGCCCTCTCCGATGTCGAAAATCTTGGACGGGCGGTCAAAAGTGGAACTGCAGGTTTTATCTCAAAGCCCTTTACTCGTGCCACCGTTTATGAAAAATTGCTAGACCTCTACGGAAAAGAAAAACTAGACCTTATTCAAAAAGGATTGGATATCTCAGAAGGCTCAAACCTTGGCTACTATGATGAAAATCTTTTTGGACAACTATCATCCGGTGAAAAAGGTGATGAAGGTGCGGGTGGAAGTGCCTTTGGAGCTTTTAAAATGCCAGATTTTGGAGACTCTTCAACTCATTTCACCCAAGATTCTCCAGAAGATGAAAGTTCGTCGAGTCTTGATTCTATAAAAAATCTGCTCAACAAAAAGAAATAAGTGCAACACGCCATGCCTAGGCAAAATACCTGCTCGCTGGCTCAATAAAATTTCCCTTATATTTTAGGTGCGTTTATTCTTATCTTTGCCTATGATTTCAGAATGTTTTTTTTGAAATAAAATTAAATTAAAAGAAAATGTTACAACTTGTTCAACATCAGAAATCTGGGGAGATGCTGTCTGAGGAAATGCCTGTGCCAATTTGCTTGGATGGTGGCATCTTAGTTCAGCTTTCCAGCTCGTTAATCTCTAGCGGTACAGAAAAGGCATCGGTAGATAATGCCAAAGGATCACTTCTCAAACGTGCTAAAAAACAACCCGATCAAGTTAAGCTGGTACTCAATACATTAAAAGAACATGGTGTGGCTTCGACAATCTCCAGAGTGAAGAATAAACTTGACTCCTATAAAGTGTTGGGCTATAGCGGAGCTGGTAAGGTAATAGAGACTAGATGTGATGCCTTCTCGGTGGGCGACAGGGTTGCCGTTGGCGGGGCGGGCTATGCCCATCACGCCGAAGTTGTTACAGTCCCAAAACATCTCGCAGTCAAAATTCCGACAGATGTGTCCTTTGATGAAGCTGCTTATGCTACCGTTGCCTCCATTGCAATGCAGGGGGTGAGGCAGGCAGACACTAGACTCGGCGAATCGGTTGCCGTAATTGGGCTAGGACTTCTGGGCGTTATTACTATTGGACTCTTAAAAGCAAGTGGATGCAGGGTTGCGGGCATTGATATTAACGAAGGTTTGTTCGAGCAAGCAAAAAAATTCGGAGCAGATGAATGCTACCACTCAAGTGACTCAAGCGTCGGCTCGCTGCTTGCTTTCACGGCCGGGATGGGATTTGATTCGGTGATAATTACGGCCGGAACTAGCTCCTCGGCTCCTCTTGATTTGTCAATGGAAATCTCAAGGCAACATGGGACTGTGGTTATCGTCGGTGCTGTGGGTACTGAACTCAAACGAAATCCATGGTATAGAAAAGAAATAAATTTGAAGATTTCCTGCTCTTATG
>JAJRPT010000219.1 GCA_024280675.1 Bacteroidota bacterium | reverse complement strand
GGGGAAGCGGAAGAGATGTGATGGCATCTTCGATACAGTCTTTTAAAGCATGGTCACTCTCTTCGAGCTTGGTATCAACTTGGTGATACTCTGCATACTCGTCAAAATCACGTCTTCTCCTGATGATGTTATAACAAGTATGACGTGCTATTGTGAAGAGCCAAGCCTGGAAATTCTCCCCACGGAAGGATTTTCTTTTTTCGTAGACTTTTATAAATGTTTCTTGGAAAGCATCTTCGGCCAGTGTTTCTTCTGCCAAAATCCTCAAGCAAAATCTATAAACCTTCAGTTGATACTTATCGTATAGGATTTGGAATGCTTCGGCGGATCCGCCTTGGAGGTCTTGGAAAATTTTCATGAGCTTTTGCTCAGCACCGTCACCTGGCCTGTTGTCGCTCCCATTGTTTCTATTTGATTTCCATTTAAACATATTATTTTTGACCTTCTAATCAAATGACACTTGTATCAAAAGATTAGTTACAATTTATTTAATATTTATTACAGAATCAATTCTTTTTCTCAAAATACTATTATTTTAGAGTACAAAGCAATGCCATCGCTACAAATGTAGCAATGGCATTATCTCTTCTGCAATAGGAAACCTGTTTTATGTTCGCAAAAACATAAAAGATTCGCACTTTTTATTTTATCTCATTGACCACATCTCCACACCCAAGCATATCGTCTCCAAAATACGGATTAAGTATTTTCTTTTCTTTACTTATCCAAAAGGAACCATTTTTGCCTGCCATTGAGCAGTATTGAAGAAAAATATCATCGAGGAAAGGTCCGAAATGTTTTGCTAGAGTAATAATTATAATTGATGAATTTGCAAATTCTTTCCTCGCACTTTTAATGCCCTTGCTTGATTTTATTTTCTTTAAAGAGGTACTCAGAGCCTGGCTTTCCTTCATCCAAACCATGTGGCCATCCCCTTTGAAAATTGACATATCAGTGCTTTTGATTTGCTGGATTATTTCCTCAGTGCTTTTTTGAAATTCTTCAGAGTCTTTGGTAAGTAGGTTTTTTAAGACTAGGTATTTTTTTATTACTCCATATATTGCTTTTTTCTCATCACGATTGACATCACCTCTTGGCTTAAACTCTGATTCGATTTCTTTTTTAATGTCTTTGGAACTGTATCTTTGGGATCTATTCATCATGCTTGCTTTTCCAGCCAGTTGAGCCGCAGCATCGATGCTAAATGTTCCATTGGTCACCACCTCTTCTCCTTCCTCCAGTCCTTTCCTAATCACATAAGAATCTCCGAGTGAAGGACCAAGGACTACTTCTCTTGCCATAAAACTAAAGCCCATGTCTGATGGAGTTTTGACATAGACGACAGAACGCTCGCCCGTCCACATGACCGCAGATTTAGGCACACTTATTAAATTGCCTTTTCCTTCTAAAACACTTTTATGCAAGCCTATTACAAACATTTCTGGCTTCAGCTTGTTCTTATTATTACTTATGGAGATTCTAGCTTTTGCAACTCTGGTCATTGGGTTGATTACCGGATCGATAAATGATATTTTGCCTTTGAATTTTTCTCCTGGGAGGGATTGAACACTAAACTCAACCTCGTCTCCATTGGCTACCCAAGCCATATCCGATTCATAAACATCAAACAAAACCCATACCTTAGACAAATCTGCCACTTCAAAAAGAGACTCGCCCTGCATCACGTGATCGCCATAGTTTACTCTTTTGGTCAACACCACACCACTCATATTAGAAAGTATTGGAAAGTTCTCAATCGTCTTCCCAGATTTTATAATAGATTCAACTTGCCCGTCTGTGAGTTTCCATTTCTTCAGCTTATCGATTGCAGCCTTGTAGAGAACAGGTTGGACATCCTTTATTTTAATGGCTTCCAAGAGTTCGTCTTGTGCGGTCACCAATTCTGGAGAATAGATATAGGCGATTTCTTGACCTTTCTGGATGTGTTCCCCAGTATAGGTGACAAATAATTTCTCAATCCGACCTGCAATATGCGAGGTCTGAGAAAATACATATCTTTCATCTGCTTGTACTTTTCCATTGAGGCGAATGGTTTTTGTTGTTCCTTTTTTGGAGACAACAGTTGTCTGGACATTTGCCAGCTTCATAGCCGCAGCAGACATTCTCAACTCATTGGGATCGCCGCCCTCTTGACTATCATCTGCCAAGAGTATCAAGTCCATACCGCAAAGCGGACATTTGCCCGGTTCTGTTTGCCTGATTTGTGGGTGCATCGAACAAGTCCACACCTCTTCTTTTGACTGAGTGCCAACTTCATTGCTATGCCCTTTGTGATCACCGTTGCCACCAAAGAATAGACTCCCCAACCACATTCCAATTACAAGTGCCAGAACTATTATTATTACTGATTTAATTTTTTTCATTTTATTTCTACTTTTTATTTAATAATTATTTTTTATTGATTTTTTGATGTTAAATAATCTAGTTTAGCCAAAGCGATATAGTAATTCTTGATTGCACTAGCCTTTGAGATTTTATATTTTAGCAATTTAAGTTGCGTACGCAATACTTCGTCGAATTCTTTGCCAGAGTTACTATAGGCAGAGTAGAGCAAATCTATTGCTTGCCCAGTTTTAATAATTTGATTATCAAAGAGAGCATCCTTTCTTCTTGCCTCCACTAAATCGTACCAGCTTTGTTCGTAGGACGAGAGTAAATTGTTTTCTGTATTCTGTCTCCTAAAACCGAGTGACTGTTGTATGATTTG
>JAJRPT010000218.1 GCA_024280675.1 Bacteroidota bacterium | reverse complement strand
GACCTAAGAGACGATATAAAAGATCAGACAATCGATCTCAGCAACTCACTTGTGGAGTTCAACACAAAGGCTGATGGTCAGCTAGATAAAGTAATCACTAATATAAAAGGAAAGCTAAACACTGTCCTTGATGAAGAAATTACCAAAGTTGAGCAGAAAGTTACACGACATCTTGTAAATATTGACAAGAACATGAAAATATTTGAAAAGCGTATCTACATGATTGACGCAAGCACAAAAGGAGATGTCAAAAAACTAGCAGGCGAGATTGATTATGTTTATAACTCAATCACTGAAGTTAAAGCAGATGTCTCAAATTATTTCAAACCGCTGATTCAAAAAGTTCAAGAGCTTGAGGTCGAAGTCCCAAAAATGTCTAAAACACTAGACAATCTTGTGGCAAAAGTTAATGATAAACTAGGTTCCGTTGCTTCGGCTCCAATGTCCTCAAGCTCAAGACCCGCCGAAGTTCACGCAGAAATGGAAGAAGGCTTTGACGCAGGCGAAGGCAATTATGACGATTCGGCCTTCGATTTTGATACTCCATTTGGAGATGGTGAGCAGGGCAAGGAAATGAGCGATCACGAACTTATCAAAATGCTAAAAGAACAGATAGAATCAATGAACGAGACCAATGAAGCAGATTCACGGAAAAATTTACTTTCGCTTATGATGAGCATTATTGCAATCATTGGTGTGATTCTGGTCGGGATAATTAATTTCTTCTGATTGGATGTGGGGGGCAAATCTAATAATAAAAATCTACACAACAATGGTGAAATGATCTCCGGAGTGAGTGGTGTTAATATCACTTAACTCATCCCGAATTTCATCCAAAGACAGTTGGAATTCCAGCACACCAACATTCTCTTGATCCAAAGACTCTTTCAGCTCAGATTGGTACTCTGAGAGGGCATTTAATATTTTATCATTGGCAGCCACCAGATATACCTTTAACTGATTTTGAAATGCACTCACCCTTGCCCTAACCTGACCAGAGGAACCATAAGGCATAGAAAAGTAGAAACTCACAGGGTCATCTTTCCCGCTGGCGATTAGCCTTTGTTTGACCCTAATGATATAGTAATCCCCCTCGAAAAAATATGGAATGAAATACTGAAGAGGGATTTTTCTGGTAAATGAAATAATATTCCAAAGCCCAAGCGACGGTATGAGGTCTGAAATCAAATGCAGACTTTCTCTAAGTCGCTTTTGTTCGACATCTGAGGAAGACAGCAGTGCTTTAATCTCAGAATAAAAAGAATCAGAGTCACCAAGCGACATTTTGAATATATTATTTTTCCTGTAACTATTTTGTTCAATGTCTGCAAAGAGTTCGCTCAACTTCTGATACTTATTTGACTTGTCTTGATTGACAAAATCAAAAATGAGATTGAGTCCCTCAGATATTTTATCCTCACTCACATACAGTGGAAGAAGTTTTTTAATAAGATTTATACTGAGCGGAAGTTTGCCGTCCTGCATTTCTATTATCAGGTCAAACACCTCTTCTTGGCGAATGTCATGGCTTGAGTGTTCGTCCACTAGAGTGCAAGTCTTGACCAACTCAAGCAAATCGTCCCTACGAATAGAGTTACGTTTTTCAATCAGCTTATTAATCAGATTCAAATGAAAATTATCATCTACTACATCCAGCATTCTCAAAAGTTCCAGTGGGTCAGTCGAGTTGTTTTTAGCTCCAGTCGATACCTCATAAACCTTTAGAATAAGTTGAGGATTGCTTTCTATTACCTTGAAAAGAAGAGAATCATTGCGTCTGAGATTCTGAGTAATCTTGGCTTTGAATGTGCCAGTGGGGATTTGCACAAATGCAAATTCTGAGTCAATCCTATCCCCTATAGTTGCCCGAACAATCTCGCCCACCCTGAGCTTTGCACCTCGTTTATTTTTTTTCTTCAAAGGGGGCTGATGCTGGTAATAATTCTTTGAATTAGTCTCAGCATTAACCCTTATCGGAGAGCTGGGAAATGATATGTTTGAAGTGTCTGACATTTGTTGCATATAAAAATATTCTATACCTGTCAATTATAACCAATAATAGATGATAATTAAAGGCGAAAGAAAGCAATATATATTATATGAAAAATCATGCCAAACATGAAATCAATTTAATCTGAGCAAAAATCACCATGAATTTGATTCTTCTTGGACAGGCAAGTTGTTCCAAAAAATCTTAGATGGCAATTTTGTGATAATTGTGACATCTCATTTTATTTTACCATCAATTTAACCCGGTTGCTAGTATTGTTTATCTTGTATTGCAAAATATAAGCACCAGAACTCAACTCAGAAATATTAATATTTTTGGCTTGGAACATTCCGCCAGACTCCACACTAAATTCTTTGACTAGCTCACCGCTAAGCGAAAATATTTCAATGTGCATCCAACCAGCTTCTGTATTATTTAAAACCAGATTCACATTGTTTTCTGCTGGGTTTGGATAAAGCAATATATTATTGTTTGCATTGCCCAAATCATCGAGACTTGTAATCAAAGCCTCGTGCTTAAAAGAGAAATTCCCCGTGCTTGTCCCTTCAAAAGATTCAAATGCAAGTTTAAAAATTTGCTCTTTTTCATTTCCGTCAATTACAGTGCTTTTCTTTATAAAATATACATCATAGAAAACATACCAAGTGCTACTCTCAAGTGCTTTAAATGTTGAGCCAATTAGGTCAATGTCTTCGGAAAACTCAGTGCTAGCCTCGTCGATTCCGCCATAGCCAATGTTTTCAACTTTCGCAATAGATATGTTATTATTGGACAAACAAGCAGCCGTCGGGAACATTCCCATCCCATCAATATATTTCCTGTAGCGAGTGAAAAGAAGATCCCATGAAGAATTAACTGGCTCACGGTCGATGACTTGCTTGTTCTTCATTGAAACATAAATAAAATTCTTGTTCGGGTAATCTTTCTTTGAAATTGACAAAGTTACTTCGTTGGAGCCATCAATGTCGGCGTAGGTGAGGGTCCAGACAGAAGAAACAAGCGTATCGATTCTGAGCTTTTTATAGCTACCGTCTTCAAACTCAATAACATAAATCGAGTCGCCTTGGGTTTGGTACCGCCCACTCTCAACATTTATCTCGCCCCAGCCAAAGTCCCACTCACTGAGTCCACCACGGTCAAGATTGAAAGCACCGTCTGTCCATGATTTTTTGATGTTGTAGAGTGGTTTCCACACTCCAATGTTTGATATATCAACCTCATCCCACTGCGACACACTTAGACTTGGCACAGAGTAAAGGGTGTGATAGGTTTCGTTTATTAAGATAGTAGAACCCGCCGCACCCTGGCCAGACGCAGAAAGCGCAATATCCCAGTCTGAATTTGAAACATATACGGCACTAGCTTCCTCTAAGCTAAAGAATATGTCATCGGTGTACCCTGGCTTGTAACTAAGCTCTTCTGTTTTTTGAGAAAGTAAAGAAAGGCTGCCCAATATAATTAGAGCAAGTATTGTGGTAGAAAGTTTCATATTAACTCCTGTGTTAGTTTATTTAATTAAAAAAATGTGGTTTAGACAAAAGCCTAACTACCAATTTAACAATTTTAATCTTTCATGCTCTTTTAGTTTCTTTTTATAAAATTGGAAAAGACTTAAACTCGCATTTTCATTAGATTATAAAATTCTTTTTCGAGGGTTTCTCTTTTATCGGGATGAGCAATTCCAATGAGTAGTTTCTGCCTTTGCTTAATTGATTGCCCGTATAAATTAGCCACACCATATTCGGTCACCACATAATGGACATGGGCTCTTGTTGTCACCACACCAGCTCCTTTTTTCAGCAAAGGGACTATCCTAGTTTCACCTCTTCTTGTAACAGATGGCAGGGCTATTATTGCTTTCCCTCCCTCTGAGAGCGAGGCTCCACGGATAAAATCCATCTGACCGCCAACTCCAGAGTATAGTCGGGTTCCAATAGAATCTGCACATATTTGCCCTGTCAAGTCAATTTCAATCGCACTGTTTATAGCTGTAACTTTTGGATTAGTCCTGATAATTTTTGTATCATTGACATAGGCACAATCTAGCATTTCAACAACGGGATTGTCGTCGATAAAGTCATAGAGCTTCTTGCTTCCAATGGCAAAGGTTGCGGTCATTTTCCCAGGATGTTTTTTCTTTAGCGAGCCATTTATAATTCCTTTTTCCAGAAGTGGCAAGACTCCATCGGAGAACATTTCGGTATGCACCCCTAGATTCTTATGCCCAGAAAGACTACCCAGTACGGCGTTAGGAATCGCGCCAATACCCATTTGAAGAGTAGCACCGTCTTCGATAAGCTCTACGACATTCTCGCCAATTTTCTTCTCAACATCGCTTAGTGGATGAGCGTTCGCTGTTGGAATGTCCTGGGAATGTTCGACATAATAATCAATCTTTTTGATATGTATAATTCCATCGCCATGAGTTCTTGGCATTTTATCGTTTATTTGTGCTATCACAATACGAGCCTCTTCCATTGCTGCCTTGGAGGCATCGACAGACACACCAAGGGAACAGTATCCATGTTTATCGGGTGGTGAAACAGAAATAAGTGCGACATCCAGATTGATAATTTTTCTTCTAAACAAGGCAGGCACCTCAGACAAAAATACTGGAATGTATGAGCCTCTTAAATCGTTTATTGCAGTTCTTACATTTGCGCCAATGAAAAATGAATTGACATTAAAATTTTCTCTGAACTCGGGTTGGGAATAACGGGCCGTGCCTTCGGTATGGAGGTGATAGATATTCACATCGGAAAATGAAGAAGCACATTCGGAGAGTGCTTCTATTAATATTTGTGGTGCGGCGGCGGCTGTGTGAATATAAACATTGTCGCCTGATTTAATACGCTCCATAGCTTCTTTGGCAGTTACTTTCATAGTTTTTTATTTTTTGAATAGTTTTAAAAAACAATATTAACCAATAATCGCCCTCGAATAAAATTCTCTTTAAAGGTAATCTCTGAAAACCACTTTCATTTTAAAATTCAAAGCATGTCACTGCCACAAAGACGGAGTTCTCATCAGAAAACGGGCATTGCTCAGGCAGATACCCGCCCTCGCAACTATGACTGCTTGTTTTTAGAGATTGCCCCCCCCGAATGAGTTGGCTTTATTTCAAGACCAATATTGCCGGTCAAGCGAGCGGTACTGAATTGCCTCCGAAATATGAATAACTGTGATATTTTCCTCACCAGAAAGATCGGCGATTGTTCGTGATACTTTTAAGATTCGGTCGTAAGCTCGGGCCGAAAGTCCAAGACGTTCGATTGCCGTTTTGAGCAGCTTTGCGGACGCTTCGTCCAGTTCACAAATCTGACGAATGAGTTTGGTTGGCATATCAGAATTTTTGTAAATTCCGTCATATTCGGCGAATCTTTTCTCTTGGACTTGCCGTGCATTTATCACTCTTTGTCGAACATCTTCGGATGACTCACCAGCTCTTTTGGAGGCAAGTTCGTCGTATTTCACGGCGGGAACTTCCACATGAATGTCAATTCGGTCGAGCAATGGGCCCGATATTTTACTGAGGTAATTCTTTACCTGCTGTGGGCTAGAGTTGGTCTTGTCGAGCGTTTCGCCGTCTGGTGTTGGGTTCATCGAACACACCATCATGAAGTTCGACGGATATTCCACATTCATTTTCGAGCGAGAGATGGAAATAGATTTGTCCTCGAGCGGTTGGCGGAGAACTTCCAATACGTTGCGAGCAAATTCGGGCAGTTCATCCAGGAAAAGTACGCCGTGATGTGCAAGCGAAATCTCCCCAGGTCGCACAAATCCAACTCCCCCACCCACCAGTGCCGCATTTGAGATTGTATGATGGGGGCTACGAAAGGGACGTGTGGTGACGAGTGCTTCATCTTTTCCAAGCAGTCCGGATATTGAATGAATTTTTGTGGTCTCGAGTGATTCCTCAAGGGAGAGGGGTGGCATTATTCCTGGGATACGTCGTGCAAGCATAGTTTTCCCAGAACCAGGAGGACCAATCATCAAAATATTATGCCCACCAGCAGCCGATACTTCCAATGCTCTTTTGACGCTTTCTTGTCCTCGCACGTCTGCCATATCAGGAACGGATGCGTTATTGTCAATACTAAAAATTTGGTCAAGGTCTACCGTTGTTGGTTTTATTTCATAAATCTCTTTTAGATAATTTATTGTTTCTTTGAGTGTCTCAACCGCAATTACATCAATTCCGCCAACCATAGCAGCCTCTTCTGCGTTCTGTTTGGGCAAAATTATACGCTTGTACCCTTGGGCTTTTGCCTCGAGTGCAATAGGCAAAACGCCACGAACTTGCCGCAAACCACCATCGAGTGCTAACTCACCTAGCACAATGGTCTCGGAGAGCAGGTCATAATCAAGCACTGCCGAAGAGCATAGGATACCTATTGCGATGGGAAGGTCAAAGCTAGAGCCTTCTTTTTTAATATCGGCTGGAGCGAGATTTATTGTGATTTTCTTGGGCGGGAAAATAAAGTCTGAATTTTTAATTGCAGCCGTCACACGCTCCTTGGATTCTTTCACGGCCGAATCTGGTAAGCCAACAATGGCAATCTGTGGCACAGCCGAATCCAGATGAGTTTCAATTTCTACAACATAAGCGTCGATGCCAAAAGTTGTTGCCGAATAGATTTGTGAGTACATTTTTTATACCTTAGCTGTTTTTCTTTCTCTTGTCACACTGAATTGTATTTTTGAAATATATGAAATTTATTATTATAAATTGCCAAGGAAACGAAAATCAAAGCTAATAATATACTTTTTTCTTTATCTTTGCTAATTAAACTAAAAAACGAAATAGATTTATAAAACTATAAAGCTAAACCCACGTACTAATAAATATCACATAATAGAATAAAAAAAATAAATGGACACATTAAAAGACTTCGCAACCCAAAATAGGATTTTTGTCTCAGCACATCGTGGAGCCTCAGGAGTAGCACCCGAGAATACTATGGCTGCCTTTGAAGAAGCTGTAAAATCGGGGGCACAAATGATTGAAGTAGACGTGCAAATCACCTCCGACAAGAAAGCAATATGTTTCCATGACTACAAACTGGGCCGGACGGTCAAGGGACGAAAAAGAGTAAATCAAGTGCCATTGCGTGCGTTTAAGAAAATGGACGCAGGCTCTTGGCATGATTCTTTTTTTCATCGTGAAACAGTGCCTACACTCGAAGAAGCAATCGATTTTATGCGTGACAAGTGCTACCTCTCAGTCGAAATCAAATCCCACAAAAAAGACTATTCAAAAGATAGGGCAAGAAGAATCTATGAGACTGTAAAGAGAATGGATTTTCTTGAGAATACACTTTTTGGCTCATTCGATCATAAAATATTGAAAATTATGAAAGACAAGGATCCTAGCGTGAACACGGCCGCAATCAAACATCCAGGGCGAAAAGACCATCCCAAAGAAGTGAAAGAGGTTTATAATCCTGACGCTTTTGTTTGTGCACTCGACGAGGTGAACCAGGAAATAAATGACGATTGCAAAGAGGCGAACATGATGTTGGGAATTTATACTGTGGATAATTGGTATGATATGGAACGGATCAAGAAGTTCAATATCAAATCAATTGCGTCGAATTTCCCAGGAGCTGTTGTGCCGATTTTGCATCGTTATTTTCCCACGAGTGTGTGAAATGAAATATATCATTCTCTTACTTTCAATTATTTTATTTTCTGGTGCAAAAGTATTGAAAGGTGTAAGTCCCATTAGTTATGAAACAATGACTGAGTTTACTCAAGTAATTATTTCAGCACTCGACGAAATCAAGACCAAGCTCATGTAACTGCTCAACATCAACATTCCCTGGCGATTCATCCATAAGTGATGTCCCAGACGTAGTTTTCGGAAAAGCAATAACATCCCGAATATTATCGGTCCCGCAGAGAATCATCACCAAACGGTCTAGCCCAAATGCAATCCCACCGTGTGGCGGAGTGCCATATTTGAGTGCCTCGAGCAAGAAGCCAAACTTATATTTTACTTTTTTTTATTCGTATCTTCTTTAAGAAATTTCTTCTGAGTTTTCTTAATTTCTTTTTTCACCTCTTGCAATCTCTTTTCTTGAGGCAAGTTTTCTGGTTCTATGCCGACATTTTTAATTACGATATTTCTAACTTCTCTTCCAACTTCAAAATGAGCATCTTCTAAATTAGTTTGACCTTGAATATTCTGATTTTTAATTCTTTCTTCAGTTTGAGTGATTCTAAATAAATTAGCTGCTAATTCTGTTCTTCCCATTGTGTCATATAATTTTTCTTTCTTTACACCCCTAATATCGGCTAACTTAGTATTAAACATATTATACAAACCCCTGAATCCAGCTTGTTGAAAATAGGCATAATTAAATAATTCAGCACCTTTTGCAACAGAGTTAAGTGATTTTTGACCTTCTGACAATTCATCTCTTATCACAATTCTGTCTATTTGATCTTTTCCTTGGTGAATTAACTCTAATTCTCTTGCTTTTTGTGCAAAATATGTTTGAGCAGATGCTACTTCAGACTTACTCGAAGATGCATTCATGATTATGATATAACAAGCAAATCGACTTAATTTAAAATCTCTTATTGATTTCCCATCTACATTTCTATTTTCAAGTACAATGTTAATATAGGGGTCAATTCCTGCACCTTCGATTGCACGACGACCTCTTTCAATAACTTTTTCAAATGACTTTAGGTTTGCATAATTTAACATATTGCATAAATCTGTTGCCCACCAATAAGTAAAACCATTATCATGGCTAAAGTCTTCGAAAGATAATTTTTTTATAATATCCATAAATTCACCTGTTTAAAACATCTAAATACAAAATTAACAATTTATTTTAGCTTTTAGTAAATTCATTAAATGTTTTTAAATGTACCATCTATTGTTTTTCTGGCAAAGGCATAAGTCCCAACTCTTTCAACTGCTCAACATCAACATTCCCCGGCGATTCATCCATAAGTGATGTCCCAGACGTAGTTTTCGGAAAAGCAATAACATCCCGAATATTATCGGTCCCGCAGAGAATCATCACCAAGCGGTCTAGCCCAAAGGCAATTCCACCGTGTGGCGGAGTGCCATATTTGAGTGCCTCGAGCAAGAAGCCAAATTTGTCCCGAGCATCTTCCTCGCTCATCCCAAGTGCCGAAAACATCTGACGCTGTGTGTCGCTTTGGTGAATCCGCATCGAACCACCGGCAACTTCTGCTCCATTGATGACCAAATCATGGGAAACAGAACGAATATCTTTATCATCTTGCATAAACCTTTCTAAATCACCACCGTGAGGTGCTGTGAAAGGGTGGTGCATTGCGTGGGATTGCCCACTTTCTGGGTCTGCCTCAAACATCGGGAAATCAACAATCCATAAAAAATGATAGTCCCCTTTAATAGTATCGAAGATACCTTCGTTCTTTGCAATCTCAAGACGCAATGCACCCAAAATTGTGTGCGAACGTGTCCAAGTGTCTGATGAAATTAAAACTAAATCGCCATTTTCAGCATTCACTTTTAATTTGATATTTTCCAATTCAGATTCACTCAAAAACTTTGCAATGGGAGATTTCACCTCGCCATCACTCGTCCATTTAATCCAAGCAAGACCTTTTGCTCCATATTTTTTGGCAAATTCGGTCAGATTGTCGATTTGCTTTCGGGAATATCTGGCACAATCTTTTGCGTTCAGAGCAACGACAGAGCCTTCCAAATTCAAAACATCTTGAAACACTTTGAAATTAGATTCAGAAACAATTTCATTTAAGTTCTGCAATTCCCAATCAAAACGCTGGTCTGGTTTGTCAGACCCAAAGCGTTCCATTGCTTCATGGTAGGTCAGCCTCGTGAAAGTTTCTGGAGTTTTATAATCAAGAATCTCACTCCAGACTTGCGAAATAAATCCTTCGGTCATTGCCAAAATATCATCTTGATTAACAAATGACATTTCGACGTCAATTTGTGTAAATTCTGGTTGCCTGTCACTTCGCAAATCTTCATCACGGAAGCATTTAACAATTTGCATATACCTTTCAAAGCCGCTCATCATCAGTATCTGCTTGAAAATCTGAGGAGACTGGGGAAGGGCATAAAACTTGCCTTTGTTCAAACGAGATGGCACAAGAAAATCTCTTGCACCCTCTGGAGTTGATTTCATCAGCACAGGTGTTTCAATTTCTAGGAAGTCATTTTGTTCAAAATAGCGATGTGTGATTTGGGAAAGTTTATTGCGTACCGCCATATAATCCTGCATTTTCGGACGACGAAGGTCAAGGTAGCGATACTTGAGTTTGAGTTCTTCGGAGATATTTTTATCTCCAGAAATTTCAAATGGTGGAAGTTCAGAGCGGTTGATTATTCCTAAATCTTCAATCACAATTTCGATTTGTCCAGTTGGCATATCTAGGTTTGGTTTTTCCCTTTGGCGAACGGTACCACTTGCCCAGATACAGTATTCTTGCCTTAGTTCATTTGCTTTTTCTGCTACTTTTTCATTCACATCTGGTTCTGCCACAAGTTGAGTTATTCCCCATCTGTCACGCAAATCGATGAAAATGAGCGAACCAAGATCACGGCGGACATGAACCCAGCCGTTTAAAGTTATGGTTTCGCCAATGTTTTTTTCTGATAGCTGACCACAGGAGTGGCTTCGTTTTTTGAAGTTCATTATTTTTGATTTTTTGTCAATTTATAATTCACAATTTAGCATTAAAATATTTCATGCGGGGGGGTGACTCAAAACTTAATTTAGAAAAAAATAAACACACAAAGTGTAAGTTTATTTGGGAGATTACCTTATATTTGTTCTTTTTTGAACTTACGCTAAAAATATATTTAAAAAAAATGAAAGATCTTTTGTTAGTTATCTTATTTAGCTCGTCATTGCTTTCGCAGAATTTCCCAATCAAAGTGTCAATGGGTGATGCCCAAAAACTCTTGGAACGAAAGGAATACAATACGGCAATAAAAATCTACGATGGTGTCATCGACATTGACCCTGCAAATTCAGAAGCATATTTCAAACGAGGGCTTACATTGTCATTTCTCAAAAAAGACAGCCTTGCGGTGTTGGATTTTACTTCTGCACTTTTGAATTCGCCAAAAGATATGGCATTTGTTTATTATAACCGAGCGTATTCCTACGTAAATCTTGGAAAAACGGATTTAGCAATAGCTGATTTCTCAAGTGCAATAAAACTCCAACCCGGTTATGTTCACGCATTAAATGATCGTGGATTTGAATACGAAAGGATTGGAAAATTAGACTTCGCTCTTGCCGATTTTCTTCTTGCCAGCTCACTGGATTCGACAAACTCTAGCTATTCATACCACACGGCAAGGGTTTACGAAAAGATGCTAAAGCCAGAGAAAGCTCTCATATATTTTACAAAATCAATAAACTTAAACCCAAAGCATAAGCAAGCATACATGCACCGTGGAACGATTTATGCGCAGATGAGAAAGTTTGAAAAAGCCACATCTGATTTTAAAACCCTGCTTGAGTTCCAAAAAGACAATCACTACGCAATGCTCAAGCTAGGCTTTTGCCTCTATTCCATAGATAAAAAAGACGAGGCTTGTCGTTGGCTGGAGAAATCTACAAATCTTGGAAATGAAAAAGCAAAAGAATTATCCAATCAGATTTGCAAATAGATTATTGTTGCTCTTGGGAAAAGAGCTAATGCCCTGACTTTCCAGTAGACCCAAACCCACCCTTCCCACGTGTGGTTTCAGTGAGAGTTTCGACTAGCTCGAATTCGGCAATTTCATGGCGGGCAAAGACGGCTTGTGCAATCCTATCCCCTCGCCGAATCACATAATCTTCTTTCGAGAAATTGGCAAGGATAATCATTATTTCTCCACGATAATCCGAGTCAATCGTCCCGGGAGCGTTCAGTGCAAACATCCCGTGTCGCAATGACATTCCACTGCGTGAGCGAATCTGACACTCAAAGCCATGAGGAATGGCAAAAGCAATCCCACACGGCACAAGCCCAATGCCACCTGCTTTAATTTCATAATCTTCATCCACTGCCGCACAAAGATCCATCCCAGCGGCACCGTATGATTTGTACTCAGGAAGTGGAATATCTGAAAAACCTTCACGAATTCTTTTAATTTCTATTTTCATTTTATTGTATTACTTATTGTTTTGCTTGAATTTAATTTCGGCAAAATACAAACTAGATTGATTTGAAATAAAATAATCTATTCACATTTTATACACATCTTCTCTTAGCAGACCAAATCCATCAAAGGCTGTGCGACGGGCAAGAAAAAGAGAAATAAATACCGTGATAACGCAACATGTAAAATAGCCTACAACTATCATTATTTGATACTTTATTGCATCGGATGGATCTTGCCCAGCAATGATTTGCCCCGTCATTGTACCCGGCAGCCAGATTAACCCAATGGCGGAAATATTTGCAATCATTGGCATAAAAGCATCTTTGATGCTGGACTGAAAGGACTCCATTGTGGCAAGTTTCAGTGTCGCCCCAGAGGCGATTAAATAATTTCTACTTTCTTTGTCATTTTTGATATTCTTGAAAAATGAGCGTATTCCAACAACGGCCGATGTGAGTGAATTGCCAATCAACATTCCAGAAATTGGTATTAGATATTGTGCTTCGAGGAAATCTCCACCATCAAAAAATGCGAATACAAAAAAGAATGAGCTAATTAAATATCCCACAAAAAAACCAATGGCAATGGGCTTTAAAATAAAATTCAACTTCAGCTCAGAACGGGTGCCAACAACATGGGCTCCAGCAATAATTATAAAAATCAGAAATAAAATATTTAACCATAAAATATCCCATTCGATTAAATACCTCAGATAAATTCCTACAAGAAAAAGCTGCACGCCCATTCGGGCAAAAGACACCAATAATGTTTTTACAAGATTGAGCCTTGCCCTCAAAAATAAAGCTATTGGGATCAAAAGTACAAGTGAACCCAGTGCAATATTTGTCCAATCTGGAATGAAATTATCCATTGTCTAACTCAGCTAAATTTGAATGAGAAATGATTAATGACGTGTGCAAGTGTTCTTTGATAAATTTTACTACACCTTCAGAATTTTTCACGTCAAGCGAAGAAGTTGGCTCGTCGAGCAAGCATATTTTTTTGTTTCTGATGGCACACACCACCAGCCCAATTCTCTGCCGCTCGCCCAAAGACAAGTTAGAGAAATCGCTTTTTAATAAACTCTTTTTGAGATTTAATTCTGAGAGAAGTTCTTCGGTTTTATCCAGATTAAAATTAATATTGCTTATTTCAAGAATATTTTTAATGAAACCAAGGCTTGAAGAATCTTCTGCTGGTGCTTTTAATATTTCCAAATTCTGTGGTAGCCAAGAGATGTTTTTTCTGATTTCATTAATATTTTCTTCATTTACTTTTTTGCCAAAGCAAAAGATCTCGCCTTCTTGATATTTTGTAAGCCCAAGAATAGCCCGCACAAGAGACGATTTGCCCGAGCCTGAGCTTCCTTTGAGAATATGAAAATCTCCATGGTGCATTTTGATATTAAACTCTTGGCTCACCCAATTCCCAAAAGAAAACTGAATTTTCTTTATTTCAAGAAATGGTAATATATTTTTAGAATTGTTTCCCATACTAAGGCAAAGATAGTGAGTTAGAATTCAAAATACCACATGACCTATGCAATTTATTACACACCATAGCTAATTCATTGACCCCAACAACATATTTCTAAGGCAAAATTATAAGTAAAACTAATTTTTACTTGCAGGAATTAAAGTTAATTTTACACTTTGCTATTCAACTAAAATGAGAAAAAGAAAATGAATGTAAGAGTTAGGTTTGCACCATCACCTACTGGGTATCTGCACGTGGGTGGATTGCGTACGGCATTGTATAATTATCTATTTGCCCGTTCGGTGGGTGGAGTTATGATAATCCGAATCGAAGACACAGATCGCTCAAGGCTTGTACCCGGTGCCCAAGAGAGCTTGATTGAATCGCTCAATTGGTCTGGAATTGAGTTTGACGAAGGACCAGGGATTGGCGGAGATTATGGTCCTTACGTACAATCACAGAGATTTGATTTGTACAAAAAATATGCTAATATATTAATTGGAAACGATTCAGCCTATTATGCCTTTGACACTCCTAGAGAAATTGAAGCGATGCGTGAGCGTCAGAAAAAAGCTGGCCTTGCGCCGAAATACGATCGCTCTACAATGAAAAACCAATACACGCTTGGCAAAGAAAAAACAAAGCAATTGCTTGACTCTGCTCAGAAATACGTAATAAGGCTCAAAGTTCCATTCTCCGAAGATATTAAATTCAAGGATGTGATTCGTGGGGATGTAAGTGTAAATGGCCGAGATGTGGATGAC
This sequence comes from Bacteroidota bacterium, assembly GCA_024280675.1. Taxonomy (GTDB): domain Bacteria; phylum Bacteroidota; class Ignavibacteria; order Kapaibacteriales; family UBA2268; genus JAJRPT01. The sequence continues at coordinate 3,271 of JAJRPT010000218.1, read as the reverse complement.
CAAGTTCTACTCAAATCAGACGGATTCCCAACCTATCACCTGGCAAATGTGGTGGACGACCATGCAATGGAAATTTCCCATGTTATCCGTGGTGAGGAGTGGTTGCCATCTACTCCCAAACATGTTTTATTGTATAAAGCATTTGGATGGGAGCAGCCCGCTTGGGCCCATCTTCCTCTTCTGCTCAACAATAATAAATCAAAGCTCTCCAAACGTCATGGAGATGTTTCGGTTGAGGATTTCAAAGAAAAGGGGTACTTGCCACATGCACTCACTAATTTCGTGGCACTTCTTGGTTGGAATCCAAGTGGAGACCAAGAGATTTATTCAATGGAAGAGCTTATTGCTGGTTTTAAACTAGAGAAAGTAAACAAAGGCGGTGCAATATTTGACCGACCAAAACTTGAGTGGATGAATTCAATGTATCTGAGAAAGATTCCTGTGACTGAAATTTATAAAGGTTTAGCACCATTATTAGACGGGAAAGGCTATTCTAATTTGGAACAAAACTACGTCCTGAGCGTTATTAACTTATTAAAAGAAAGAATCAACTTCACTCACGATTTTGTTGAATTTGGGTCGTATATGTGGCAAAGACCAGATGAAAATGATTTCGATGAGAAATATATCAAAAAGCAGTGGAAAGAAAATACTGCCGAATTAATTACTCCTTTGATTGAAAGATTTAGATTGCTGGGTGATTGGACAAAAGATGCAATGCACTTGCTTGTTGTGGAATATTTGGAAGAGAAAGGACTAAAATTCGGTGCAGTAATGCACCCGCTCAGACTGATGGCAACGGGAAAGCCAGTTGGTGCAGACTTGCTCACAACACTGCAAATTCTGGGGAAAGATGAATCAATGGTTAGATTCGACAATTTCTTGACAAGATCAAAAAATGGGAAGCTATAAAAAATGAATAAATTCATAAGCATTGTACTAAGTTTAATATTCTTATTTAGCTATTCTTGCAGGAACGTCAAAATAGTACCAGAGCCTGATTGCCTCTCAAAAAGTAATAAAAATACCACAATAATTTGGGGGTACTACAAAAATAAGGTGAGGATAATGTTTGGGCATAAGATAAGCTCGTCGGGCGAGATATTTGCCTTTGACAATATTAAGCAAAAAGACTCACTTGTTTGTCTTACTAGCAAGAGAAATATGTGTGATTTGGTAAAATCTATCCAAGATGAGTTCATCAAAACCCAGAGTCTAAATGTCCCAGCAGACTCGGTGATTTTTATTGAATTGCTAAACCCCAACACCAATCTCAGATTGAGGGCGGCATGGAATCCGCGCCTACCCTCGATTGGTAGCAAAGGTTTTCGTGCAATATGGAAGAAGCTCGATAGCACTTTGGCCTCAGGTATCGAGGATTAAACCAGCTGAAACAAACGAAACAAATGGAATAAAATGAAAGTATTAATAGTAGATGACAATAAAGATTTTTGCACAACGATAGCCGATATTATTTCGGGCTTTGGCTATGATCCAGAGACAATTTTCAACCCACGAGATGCCATCACCTATGCAAATGACAATCATAAAAATATTGGAATAGCTTTTCTTGATATAGAATTTGGTGTGGGCGAAGAACTAACTGGTTTGGACATTTTGGATCATTACCGCAAGAATTTCCCTGAGATTCCGGTGATTATGATTTCTGGCAAAGGGACGATTGAAACGGCGGTGAGGGCAACTAAGCTTGGGGCAATAAATTTTATTGAGAAAAGTTTAGTTTCCAGCGATAGGATAAAAAATGTTCTAAATTCGGCAATCGACCGACTTGGTGAGCATGGCGAGGCAAAGGAAATAAAGAAATTTCTTGAGATGCACGGAATCATTGCCAGAAGCTCAAAGATGATTGATATTGGCGACAATATAATTCGCTTTGGCAGAACTGAACTCAATATTTTAATCACAGGCGAGACGGGTACTGGCAAAAAACTTGTTGCAAAAGCAATCCATGCAATTTCCCGGCGTAGCAGATTTCCATTCGTCACAGTCGATATTCCCAATATCCCATCAGAGCTTTTCCAGAGCGAGCTTTTTGGTCATTTGAAAGGATCTTTCTCTGGTGCAACAGAAAATAAGAAAGGACTCTTTCATCAAGCAGACAGAGGTACATTGTTTCTTGATGAGATTGGCGATCTTGCTCCTGATTTACAGTCCAATCTTTTACTTCCGATTGAAGAAAAATACGTACGCAGAATTGGTGCTGTCGAAAACGAAGACATTGATGTGAGAATAATTTCTGCAACCGATCGTGATTTGGTTCATGCGATAAAAGAAAATAAATATCGCCAACAACTCTATCACCGCCTCAGGGAATGCGAGATCCATCTCCCACCTCTAAAAGATCGCCCCGAAGATATTCCAGAAATCGCTGAATACTATTTAAAAATGCACAATGACCAGTTCTCTGACGAGAAAATATTTTCTCCATCGGCCGTAGAGTTTCTCACAGAACAAGAATGGCAAGGCAATATCCGAGAGCTTGCCTCAACTCTGAAGGTAGCTCTTCAGACAATTCGCAAAGAAACGCTGGAGCAAAGTGATTTGCATAAAATACTTGGTCAGAATGCAAGCTCTTACAGGCAAAGGGAGACGAAAACTACAATTTCAAACGAACGGACCCTCAAAGAAGATTTAGCAAAGGTGGACAAGCAAAAGATAGAATCTATGCTCAGGATGTGCAATGGCAATGTTTCAAAGTCTGCGGCTCAGCTTGGGATTTCCAGAGAAACCTTGCACAATAAAATTCGCCGCTACGGTATTGATGTCTCTAATTTCAGAAAAAAGCGAGCTAGGTAATTTTTATTTTTAGTTAAATGAAATAATTCTTGCCTATAATAGTTATTTTTATAAAGTTAGTATTGTTGCCACTGTATCTAAGAAAGCAACTTTTTTAATTCACCAACTATGGAGGGGATATGCCTGTTGGTCAAGTAAATCGTGGAACTGTGTCTTCGGACTCTGTATTTGGAGCAAAGTCGAACGCCTCGATAACTGGGGCAAGCGGTGTTGTTGTGTCCCAAAATGCGAAAGCTACTGCAAGGCAAAGCCCGCCCGCCCTCATCATCAATATTAGTGGACGAAGGCAAGCAAATGGAATTAGAGAATTTGGCATTTCCTCGCAACAGACTGTGTTTCTGTCGGAGAGCGACAGAGCAACTTCCAATATAATCCCCAAAGCACGCCGTGAATTTGAAACACAAATCAATAGGGCAAGAGAGCTGGCTGGGGGCATGCCACAGCAGTCTCGCTT
>JAJRPT010000217.1 GCA_024280675.1 Bacteroidota bacterium | reverse complement strand
TTATTGCCAAGATTTCTGCGTGAGCAAGTGGGTTCTTTTGATATTCCACCATGTTGAAACCAGACCCCACAATCTCATCGTCCTTAACTATAATTGCTCCAACTGGCACGTCCCCACTATCTTGTGCAGTGCCGGCAAGCTCAAGAGCTTTGCTCATATAAAATATATTTTTTTCCTCAACGTTCATCTTTGTAAGTTTGGTAATATAATAAGTTTAATTTAAGAATTTAATAGTAAAATTTTATTTATAATTTTACTGGAAAGAGATTTGATGAAGCAAAAAGATTTTAAGGCGGCATTTGTAACTCGTGATGGGAAAAGAATTTCTGGAGATTTTGGCTCGACGAAAATGTTTTCTGTCTGGAGTTTTTCAGGTGGTAAGATTTCAGAAGATGAGATACGTAAGGTGTACGAAAATGGTGCAATGGAGGCCCCGTTGGACAATAATAACAATAGGAACAACCCATTTGGAAATTTACTCGTGGTGATGAACAAATCCTGGGAAAAGCATCTTCGACTGGCACAAAGTGTGAAGGATTGCGACTTTGTGATTTCCCGTGCAATGTGCAATACGGCTTGGGATTCAATCCAGAGCTATGAAGCACAGCCGGTTCTGGTGAAGATGAAATCCTTCCATGAAGCAATGGAAAAGTTGTCTCAGGACGCACTGGAAAATCACCCTGATAGGTTACACTAATGGCTTGAACATATTTTATTTTAATATTTCTATAAAAATGTCGATACATATCTGGTATAATTAAACTGAACACAAAAAATATTCTATTTAGTCCCAATGCCTAAGAGCCAAGGTTAAAGAAATTGAAGATAATTTTATTAATATTAATATTTCTGTGCTTTAAAGAAAGTATATTTTCTGCTTATTTTGTCCAGAACAAGGGACAATATGAGGAAAGTATTTTATTTTTAGCAGAGCTTAACAATCTCAACATTGCAATAAAGCCCGATGGATTATACTTTGATCAGCACAGATTTGACAAAGCTAATTTAGATTTTGACAATCATTTGACAAGTGATTCGCGCAAGAATGGATTTGTGAGTTTGATGAGGATTGATGGGGCTAAATATAATTTACCAGAAATAAAGTACGGACCTGGTGGGCAGATTAACTTTCTAAGAGGCAATGACTGGGCTAAATGGGTGAGGGGCTTACGTCCTATTTCCGAAATAATTTTCAGAGATGTGTTGGAAAACATTTCGCTCAGATTATACTTTGAGAATAAGAGGCTTCGATATGATTTTATTCTAGCGCCCAATGCCGACCCTGGCGACATTTCAATTAATTTCCCTCAATCAAATCCAAAATTATTGAACACATCCCGCTTAGTGATGGAAAATCCAGTCGGCAAACTAGAACACAGAGGCCTGAGGACCTTTTATCAAAATGACAAATCACCACTAGAATCAAGTTTTAAAATAGAAGGTAACTCGCTCAAATTTGAAATTGCCGAATACAATGCAAATGAAATAATAATAATCGACCCGTTGATTTATTCCACAATAATTGGTGGATCCGATTATGATTATGGAGTTGAACTCGACCACAATGCGGGCGAGGAGATTGCCGTGATTGGCAGGACAAAGTCTCTAAATTTCCCCGCCAGCTCGGGTGCGTATCAGGACACATTGTCGGGAGGGTCTAGCGATGATTTGTTTATAATCAAATATGATAAATTCTTCAACTGGCAGTATATCACCTACATCGGGGGCAGTGATAATGAAATAGCGAGCAGTGTTCAAATATTAGACGATGGAACTGTGATAGGCTTTGCTTCTAGCAAATCGACTGATTTCCCAGTAGTTGGTCAAGCATTATTCTCTGAGGCCATTGGAGGATACGATATTGTTTTTTTCAAATTATCTAAACAAGGCGACCAGCTCAGGTGGTCATCATATTTCGGATCTGAGACTGATGATTTTTCCTCAAAGATGAAGGTATTCCAGAACTCTGATTTTTATATATCTGCAAATATTAATAATTTTGGAACTGGTGAAAAGATTCCAATTTCTTCTGGGATATTAAAAAATATTCCCTCTGCAGGAGATTATGAAGGGGCTATCGATGGCTACGTCGCAAAGATTCTCCGTGACGGATCGCAGCTTCTTTGGGGTGCGGTCATTGGTGGTCTGCATGACGATTTCATCCATGATTTGGAGATTGACACTTTGGGCAATGTCTATATTTGTGGTGAAACACGCTCGGTCAATTATCCAACGAGCGAATATGCCCTTGACCGAACATACAACGACAATCAAAATGACCCAAACGTTTCTGATGCTTTCTTCTCCAAAATATCAAGGAGTGGTGATTCACTGCTTTATTCATCTCTTCTGGGCGGAACACGCACCGACAAGGCTTATGGTATGGCAATAGACGAATCCAATAATGTGTATTTGGCTGGAATGACTAATTCTTTTGGCTTCCCGACCTCCCAAGGTGCTTACGCCAGAGAACTCAACAATGGATCTGCTCTCAATAAACTTCCAGATATTTTTGTTTGCAAGATAAATACTGACGATGATAAGAATATGGAAATTGTTTATTCCACATACATTGGTGGAGAGGCAACAGAACGAGCACGTGGGATTGATATTGATTCCAAGGGTCATGCTTATTTAACTGGATCGACAAATTCTCCAGATTTGGAAACAACAGAGCTTGCCTTCGATTCGGATTTGAGTGACACGACTGGGTCTTCTGATATTTTCATACTGAAGATTTCCGAAGGTGGAGATGTCCTAAAATACTCATCATATTTCGGAGGAGTTAATTCAGACAATGGTTTAGATATTAAGGTGATGGGCGAAAACAATGTGTTTATCACAGGTGAAAGCTCCTCGACATATTTCCCCGTCACAGCAGACGCATTCCAAGCCTCACACCAAGATGATGGTAAAACAGACGCAGTATTTTTTAATTTATTCTTAGAAACACCACAAGATGCTGATTTCACAATTTGCAAGGGCGATTCCGTTGTTCTGGATTCCAGAATATCGTCGGAGGGCGACGACGATCTGATATTCCTTTGGTCCCCCCCGGATTATCTCGACGACCCAAATGCTGAGTTTCCTGTTTCGACTCCACCGAAATCTATCCAATACTCCTGTCTTGTGACCTTGGTTGATGATTTTACGGAAGTGGTGGAGATAGTGGTTTCTGTTGTCCCAGAGTTTAATGTTCAGATATTTGGCAAGACAGAGGTGCAGAATGGCAAAATATTCACATACACCGCACCTAATCGTTTTGGCTCTATATACAACTGGACAATAGAGGCTGGCGAAATTATCTCAGGCAATGGATCATACTTTGTTGCCGTAAAGTGGGCCGATGCAGACAATGGCATTCTAAGCCTAGTAGAGACTAATCAATATGGTTGCAAAGACAGTGCTGTTTTCTTTCCTCGATATGTCACAGACTGGGTAATAAAAAAAGTTCCGTTTGGGGATTATTCAATCTGCAAAGGCGACACTATTGTGATGGATGCCGGAGGGCAATACTTTGATATTGTTTGGAATGATGGGACCTTTGGTCAATTAGATACTATTTGGGAAGGTGGAGATTATTGGTTTACGGCAAAAAAAATGGACGGGACTGATTTTAATTCTGAGATTGTTAAAATAGAATTTCTGAGTAAGCCTAAGGCTCCGATAATCGAATATATTGCCCAAAGCAAATCGCTACAATGTTATTCAATTTCCTCATTCTATCAGTGGTTCAGAAATGGCGAGGCGGTTGAGAATGCCACCAGCAGAATATTTGTAATAGATACAGATGGTTATTATCACCTTGAAATCACCTCGGAGAATGGTTGTCGGAATGTCTCAGAAATAATTTACGCAGACCCCTTTTCGTCACTAAAGCAAGCGCAAAGCAGTTACATTTTATTTCCTAATCCAGCCCGTGATTACTTTGATATTAGCAAGAATAAGACTAGAAGCTCTAAAATAATATCAAGATTGATTAAAGTAGAAGTTGTGGATGAATTTGGCATAATTCAACTAAGCACAGTTTATTTAGGAGATTCAATCGATGTTTCTCATTTGACAAGGGGTGTGTATTTTGTCAGGATTAAGGGCGAAGGAGTTCATAAGTTAATAATTTATTAAAGCACTTTTAACACACTTTCCTAGCTTACCCTTGCCCAATAAATATAGGATACACCAAAGAATACTTTTCTCATCTGAAGACCTTCCTCAATACCAGTTTCTCTCATCATTTGAGTGAACTCCGTGCCATATGGAAAATTACCAGCGGTATCGGAGAGGTATTTGTATGCTGAATAATTTCTGGCAAATAGATTCCCCATGAGTGGCATGAGGCAAGAGGAATAGAATTTATTTAACATGCCAATAACACCACTTGCTTGCCCAGTTTCTAAAATCAAGACCAGACCGCCTTTTTTTACAACACGAGCCATTTCCCTTAGACATTTTCTGGGATCATCCACATTTCTAATTCCATATCCAATCGTTGCAATGTCAAAAGAATTGTCATCAAATGGAAGATTTAGTGCGTCACCTTGGACTATTTCAATTCTTTGGGCAAGACCCCGCCCCGACCCTCTGACTCTTTTGCGGAGAACTTCCAGCATCTTTTCGGAAAAATCAAGGGCTGTAACTTTGTAGTTTTGTTTTGCGAATAAAAGAGCAATATCCCCCGTCCCCGAAGCAATGTCTAGGACTCTACCCCCCCCCACATCGGTGGAAATATTGAGAAGCTCTTTCTTCCATTTTTTGTGAAGACCAAAGGTGAAAATATTATTGAGCAAATCATATTTGGGTGAAATATCGGAGAACATCTCATTAACTTTTTTACTCATGAGTCTCCATTTAATCCTTTTTTACAATTTTAGAATTGATTTCAATAATACTTTTCATTTGAGACACAGCTTCTTTAATCCCCACTTCGAGTGAGTGACAGATGAGCGAGTGTCCAATACTTAGCTCAGAAACCCCGTCAATTTTGGCAACACGTGCGGTGTTGTCATAATTTAACCCATGCCCTAGGGCAATTTCTATATTTTTCGTTCTAGCATATTTTACTGTATCCTCTATTTTGAGAAACTCTTCGTCTTGTTCTTGCTTAGTTTTTGCATCGGCATAATCACCGGTATGAATCTCAATCATATCGGCACCAGAGCTCAGAGCCGCATCGACTTGCTCCGAAGTTGGGTCAATGAAAAAACTAACCTTTATCCAATTGCTTTGCATGAGCTTGCAAAATCTTTTATATTTTTCAATATCAGCGTTCACATCCAATCCACTTTCGGTGGTTAGTTCCTGTCTTTTTTCTGGGACAAGGGTCACATAGTTTGGTTTGATTTTTATTGCAAAATCAATAATTTCGTCGGAGTGAGCCATCTCCAAAATCAGAGGAGTTTGAATGTTTTGCTTCAATCTCCTCACATCTTGGTCTTGGATATGCCGGCGGTCTTCCCGCAAGTGGCAGACAATTCCATCGGCACCCGCAATTTCTGCAAGCAAAGCCAAACGCAGAGGGTCAGGAAATGTCCCCAGCCTAGCTTGACGCAATGTTGCCACGTGGTCTATATTTATATTTAATTTCATCTTTGCTTAGTAGATTTTCCATCTGAATGAAAGAGCAGCAGACCCGTGAGTTGAGGGCGAGAGCGAAAGTATATCTTGTGTGGAAACATAAAAATCCATCGCTGGGAGTGAATACCCAAGTCCCATACTCCACCGGAGCTTACCGATCGGATCATTGGAGAAGCCGGTCAAGATATGCGGAAAATACTCGTGAAACTTCCAATCAAAGCCAATCGAGACAATAGGAGTTGTAGTGTTCCCCATTGCATTATTAAAGCCTTGGTTATAATCAAAGAGTACATTCAGCTCTCCGTAAATTTTTGTCCATTTGTGAACAGGAGCCAATACTCCAAACCTCAGAACGGTTGGCAACTCGCCGTCAATGGAGGAAGGGCTCGTGATTTTCTTTTCGCCACCTTTAATCACATCATTGAACTCATCTACGTTTGGACCTTTGACAAGAGAGTCATCGCTACCCACTGCCCACTTTTTATTAATATTATATTCAACTTGATCTACTTCCAAGTCCCATGCCACTGAACCCATATCGGTGATGGACAATGCACCAATTAGCCCAAAATCTGTTTCAAAGTTAATCCCCAAATCAACTCCAAAGCCAGATCCGGCCTGATCGGGAAAAAGAGTGAACTTGCCACCCGTCGCTGCATTTGGATTAAATATATCGGTCATATCACGATTACCAGATGCGACAGCCTTTGCATCGAACAAAAACTCAAGCGGAAAGCCGTCTTGGGCTCTTCCTGTGGAGAAGCTTGCTTTACTGGTTGAAAGATTATAGTATCCCATCCCTTGGTACATTTTCAGCGTTATTCCGCCATTCAGTGCTCTAATCATCCCTGTTTTAGAGCTGTACACCTGGCGAGCATAGGAAAAATTATAAGAGCGTAACCAAGTTGCATCAATTTCAAAATCATCAAAGTCA
>JAJRPT010000216.1 GCA_024280675.1 Bacteroidota bacterium | reverse complement strand
TGAAAATATTTTCGTAGCCAGCCAACGACATATCTTCGGCAAGTTTATGAGAAAGATCGCAAGACCCACCATTACAATAAATTATATAGAGCTTGCCCTCTGGGATTTCAGTGAAAATCTTTTATAAATTTTTCGTAACTTCCAGTGGGGGCAATATCAATTTTATATTCATGTGATTTTAATTTAGTAATTCTAACACTATCAAACCCTAAATTATCCAAATGTCTAATGGTTGCTAAATCGCCAACTTTCAATAATAAAACTTTTCTAAGCAACCAATCCGATATTGATTTATTTGGATTTGTCATTAAAGCTTTCCCATCTTGTTGGCTAATTTTAGCAATTAGCACGTCTTTGCTAGGAGTAATCAACTTAAATGGCTCTTCAATTGGTGGGAAGAAATCTGGGAATAATCTTCTTAACTCAACAGGGTTTGGAATATACATTTCACTTGAATCCCTTTCCCTTCCTCCTGCATTCCAAGCGTTAAGCCCGCTTCTTTCAAATACTTTTCTACCTCTTCCATAAAGTGGGAGTATGACGTATTCTTCTTTTGCATTCTTAAGCTTTGAATATTCAATTAATTCAAATAGTAAATCATAAGGATCATTTAATATTTCAACAGGAAACGAATAAGCAGTATTAGGAATTTTAAACTTTCTGTATAGTGTACTTTTTGAAAAATTAAAGTTATACTCATTTACCGTATCTGTATAAAATGTACTTGCTTTTGATTTTTCTATAAATTCTAAAGAATCAATTTTAATTTGATCATAATCTGTTTCAAATAAAACAATTTCATTTTCTCTTCTCCCAACAATATGATATATTGAGTTATCAATATTATAAAGCCTTTTTGCTAAGCTTATTCTATCATTTCTAAATTTTGAGATGTTTTTTATAAAAGCTGTATCATCAAGGTGTTTAATTTTTGGGTAGAGCTTGTTAAATTCTGCAATTTTCTCTCTACTGTTAGAAGAGCTAATTGTAAATGTTTTTAAACCGACCCCTAATTTTCCAATACTTGCATCAAAGGCAGTGTCACTTCTTGATAAATTCTCTGCACCATAGCACTTGCAGAAAAGATTTTCTGCAATCCTGTAATGTAAATAAGGTATTTTACTATCTGAGAATAAATTAGATAAGTTGCTAAACATCTCTAAAAATTTAATATACTCTTCATTCTTGCCAAGATTTTGTTGAGCGAAAGGAATCATAATACTTCCAATATTCTTTCGGTAATTCTTTTTATCAATGGAACAGTAACTGAGTTGCCTGCTTGTATGTATAATTTACTTCTAGCTATCTCAGGTAAGATAAAGTCTTCTGGGTAGCCTTGAAACAAAAAACATTCTTTTGGTGTGAGTTTTCTAATCCCATATTTATCCTTTATCAACGGAACATTGTGACCGCCTGTTCCCATATTAGCTGTCAAAGTTGGGCATAAATTACTTTTGTTCTCTCTAACATAAACCCTCCTCCATTGATACACAGTATCTTTGGAAGTCATTGATTTCTTTAAAGTTGAGTAGTACTTTTGATTCTGCTTATAATAAAAATAGTCGTCCTGTTTTGATGAGATTAAAATATCGTGAATAGTTTTAGTTAGTTCAATTTCTTCTGGAAAATTAAAAAGTTTATAATTATCAACTTGATTTGGGTCGAATCCAAGCATAAATATCCGCTCTCTATTTTGAGGAATATTTGCATGTTTAGAAGAGTTTAGCACCTTGTAAAACATTTTATAACCAAATTTACATTCTAAAATGTCCATCATAGTTCTAAATGTTTTTCCACTGTCGTGCGATTGCAAATTCTTTACATTTTCTAAGAAAATAACTTTTGGCTTTTTTAAATTTATAATCTCAGCAATTTCAAAGAACATTGTACCTCTTATATCTTTAAAACCTTTGCGCCTCCCAGCAATTGAAAAAGCTTGGCATGGAAAACCTGCACAAAGGATATCGTGCTTAGGTATAATGTTTTTATCAATTTTACTTATGTCACCAAAAGGGATTTCGCCATAATTTGCCATGTAGGTTTGTTGGCAATGTTTGTCCCATTCACTTGTGAACACACATTTGCCACCATGATTTTGCATAGCTATTCTGAAGCCACCAATACCAGCAAATAAATCTATAAAAGTAAATTTATGTTTTAATGGTGTAGGAAATGGCAATTTGCCAATATTACTTTTTCCAAAAGTATTATCTAATGCAATAAATGGGATTTGTTTCATGCCACAATTTACAAAATAAAATTATTCATTGCCCAGATGAATATTTCCTTTTGCCTCCTTTTGCCTCCCACTCTTCCCACCCGCCGACGAATATGAAAATATTTTCGTAGCCAGCCAACGACATATCTTCGGCAAGTTTATGAGAAAGATCGCAAGACCCACCATTACAATAAATTATATAGAGCTTGCCCTCTGGGATTTCAGTGAAAATCTTCTCCATATAAACATCTTCATCGGCATAAGGGAAAATATTAATGGCACTGCCTATGTGAGATTTCTGGTAATCCTCAGGACTACGTGCGTCGATGATTAATACATTAGGGTCAGAAACCCTAGCCTTTACCTGCTCATAACTTACTGTCTTCTCAATGCCTTCTGCTTTTTGTTTAGCCTCCTCCCCACTTTTCTTTATCACCAAATCATCATCTGAGACAATCTCTGGAGGAATTGGAATTAAATCAAGGCTCTTTGGAGAAAAATAATTGTAAACAAAGGCTAACAAAACCGAGGCAATTATTATTATCAGCACTTCTTTAAGCCATCTCATCATCTCTTCCTCATTTTTTTTATTTGCTCATAAGCTGAGTTAATTTGTTTGCTTTTCTTCTCTGCAAGCCCTCGAAGTTCTTTGCCAAGATTTGTGGTCTTGTCTGGGTGATACTCTTTGATTATTTTAAAATATGCTTTTTTTACTTCCGAGAAACTTGCCGTTTCGTTGATATTTAAAATATAGAATGGGTTGTTTGGGTTTGCATCCTCTTTTGAGGAGTCGCTCGCCCTTTTCTTATCTTTGCCCAAATCATCAATAATTTTCTTTAACTTTTCATCACTTTGAATTTCGCCTGCGTAAGTCTCACTCAATATTTGTTCTTCACTTTCATTAATGTAGGAGGAGCTAATTCGTTTTAACCTATTAAAAATCTGACCCATTTTTTATTCTTATTACTTTTAATTAATTTATCTTTTCAAGCAACGAAATTATAGTGAATTTGTTTTATTTAAGAATGAGTAAATCATGCCGATAAAGTGAATATGTGTAAAATTATGAAAATATAGTTTATGAACATGAAAATAATAATAGTAATACTGCTAAGCTTTGTGCTATTGCACTCAAATGGAATGGCAACAAGCCAATGGACTGTGCAAGTGGGCAAATCTATAAAGAAGATAGAGACTAGAGTGCTTGGTGGAATTTCGCACCTGTCCACTGAGCAAATAAAAAAATATGTACTCAAGGATACAAAGTATAAGAAATCAAAAAAACAATTCGATTCAAAAGAATATTCTTTGAAATATAATGTGGGATCATTTTTTATTATCTTTCGAGATTGGTCAGGTGTAAAGGCTGTGCAGTTGTCCTCGCCTGTGGCACTGCTTGGGGGAAAACATTATTTCCCAGCCAAGAGCTTTTTTCATTCACTAGACTCTCTTGGACTCTTCACCGTGAGCTTTTCACCAGACTCTTGGCGTTCCAAAGGCAAACATGTCATTTTGGCAGGGCGGGAGTTCCTTGCACTAAAATCTCTGAAAAGAAATCCCAACAATTTGGGAAAGATTAAAGCCGGTGGCGATGGCAAATTATATTTACAGACTTCTGCTTTGGGCAGCAAATCTCCTTTTTCGGATGCTTTTGCAAAGCTCTCCAAGAAACTTGCCCGCTCGTTAAAAAGCTATAAGCCATCTCTGGTCGAAATATATTCGCCCCCACTTCAAAACATTGAAGACGAGATTATTGGCTTGGACGCGTCTGCTCAGAAAGAGAAATTTACCCCATACATCATCCCACGTGGTTTAATACGAAAGGAATTAGACGAATTGCACAAGAAATAGCATGGAAGCTATTTTTCTAGTGCCTGGCTAAGATCCCAGACTAAATCATCTGCATTTTCTACGCCAATAGAAAGTCGCACCATCTGTGGGGATATGCCCATCTGCATTTGATCTTCTGGCAATATATCCGAGTGTGTCATAGATGCTGGGTGTTCGGCAAGAGACTCTGTAGAACCCAAAGAAACGGCAAGATGAAATAATTCCAGTGAGTTCAGAAAGAGAAATGCTTCTTTTTCGCCACCTTTGATATCGAATGAAATCATTGAACCAGCACTTAGGCATTGGTTCTTAAATATTTTAAAGGCCTTAGCATCTTCTTTTTCCCTCAGAAAGCCCAGGTAATAGACTTTTTGTACTCTGGGATGAGATTGCAGGAACTCAGCTACAACTTTTGCATTTTTAACCTGGCGCTCCATTCTGATTTTCAGAGTTTCAAGCGAACGCATAAGCAACCAAACCACAAAAGGACTTGCCATCGATCCCATGAATGTACGCATGACCTTGACTTGCTCAATCAATTTGTGACTGCCCAAACAAGCACCCGCAATCACATCGCTGTGTCCAGAGATGAATTTGGTAGCAGAGTAGAGAATTAGGTCGGCACCATGGGCTAGTGGGTGTTGCCAAACAGGACCAAGATAGGTATTATCTACTGCCAGCAAGCATTTTGAATCGTCATTAGAGTAATGTCTTGCAATATTGGAAGCCTCGCCCAAATCAATTAAGGAGTTGGTAGGATTGGCTGGTGTTTCAATAAATATCATTTTGACCCTTGCATCTTTTCCTACAGTATTTATTATCTCCTCATTGCTCACTCCGGCCAGGAAGCCATAGGTTTTTATCCCGTATGATGGTAGAATATTATTTACAAAATAATCAGTTCCTCCGTAGACTGGCTTGGAGTAAATGAGTGCATCACCGGGTTTCAAAAATGTTAGAAATGCAGTGGATATTGCCGCCATCCCAGAAACGAAGGAAGCCGCCTCTTCTGCTCTGTCCCAAAGGCAGAGCCTGTTTTCTAATATTTCCAGATCGGGATTATTCAAGCGTGAATAAATCAGCCCCATTTCTTCGCCTTCATTTTTTTTCCTCAGACCATAAGCTAGTTCGAAAAAGGCTTTCCCCTCTTCTGCATTTTTAAAGACGAATGTTGAGGTTTGAAATATTGGGCATTTGATTGCACCTTCGGAGAGTTCTGGCTTGTAGCCAAAGCTCATCATCAAACTTTCTGGGCTAAATTGCTTCACGTTTTCTTTTTTTGAGTTATCTTTCATTTTTTTTTTTATTTTACTGAATTAATATTTCTTGGAAGGCAAAGCTATGTATTATCGGGTTGAGTTTATAAATATTGTCAGAATTATTTTTTTTTAATTAAATTAGTTTCTTAATTCTTTCAATAAATTTGATAAACATTCTAATGCGTTTAACTATTAAATATCTGCTTGTCTTTGTATTATTTTCATTTTTGACAGATGCCCAAGATAAAGCTGAAAACGTGGCAAACCCACGATTTCTTTACCTTTCTCCAAGCGATGAAACGATTGGCGATTATATGGATTTCATGTATGACAATGCACCGTCCGATGCCGCCTTCACTGCGCTTATTAGAGTTGTCGAGATAAATATCCGGCAAAAGAATTGGGAGAATGCAGTAGATCTTTTGAGTGAGTTTGGCCAGGATTTTCCTGAGAAGAAAGCACATATTGCAGGAATCCTGAAAATATTAAAAGATAAGGAGTACCATGTTTTTGAAATAAACATTGGTGACGGGGTCAATTCCCCACAGCAAGAACGTACGCCAATTCAGACTGCTGATGAAAATACTTTATATTTTACAGGGCTTTCCCGTGATGGCTTTGACAATGTGACCGAAGATATTTTTGTTTCTGAAAAAGTGGATGATGTCTGGCAACCAGCCAAAAAGCTCAAAGCACCATTCAATACTGTGTTTTCTGAGGAGTCGCCACAAGGAATCTCGACTGATGGGAATACTATGATTTTATTTGGAAATTTCGCTGGTTCACTGGGTGGAGGAGATATTTTCTTTGCAGACAAAACAAGCTGGGGCTGGAGCGACTCAAAACACTATCCCGAGCCAATTAATTCCCCACATTTTGATGGAGATGCAAAGCTGACCGGTGATGGCAACGCTTTGATATTTGTCTCCGACCGCCCTGGTGGTATTGGTGAATACAGGAAATATGGAGATTTGTATGCGGGTTCGCTCTACGGGAACACAGATATTTATATTGTTGAAAAGACAAGTGACTCGACTTGGGGGGAGGCAACTAACCTAGGCTCAATCATCAATACTGAATTTTCTGAACGAAATCCATTCCTTCATCCAGATGGCAAGACATTGTATTTTTCCTCGGAGGGGCATCCTGGTCTTGGACGACAAGATGTGTTCATGTCTAAACGCCTTGATATGAACCGCTGGGATAAATGGTCGGTGCCAGTAAATTTTGGCAAAGAAATAAACACACCTTCCAATGACCGTGGTGCGATAGTTTCGACAATGGGCGATCTTGCCTATTTTGCATCGGCTGAGCGGAATCTTAATTTTGGGCAATCTGATATTTACTCAATCGATTTGCCTGAGCATCTTCGTCCCGAAGCCGTCACCGCAATATCGGGCAAGGTAATCGATACCGATGGCTTCCCACTTGAGGCAGACATAGTTTGGGAGGATTTGACGACGGGAAAGCAAATTGGCAAGCTAAGAAGCAACCCTCTCACGGGAGCATTTTTTATAGTCTTCCCCCACGGAAAGAATTATGGATTTTACGCAGAAAGAGAAGATTACTTTCCAATATCTAAAAATCTTGACTTGAGAAAGAAAAAGAAACGCTCGGAGAAAATAACAGAAAATATTATATTGTACAGTCTTTCGGATCTGCTTGGAGACGATCTTGAACTAAGTGGCGGAAGTGATTTACTCTATGATCAGTTCCAATTAAAACGCAAGCGTAAAATAAGGATGAATAATTTATTTTTTGCGTACAATAAATGGAACCTGTTGCCAGAATCAAGACCTGAGCTAAATCGTGTAGCATTCTTGCTAAACAACTATCCTATTGATTTAATTGAAGTTGGCGGGCATACTGATTCTTTGGGAGATGCTGGCTACAATGAAATTCTTTCCAAACGGCGAGCCAATTCTGTGTTAAAATATTTGGTCAAAGCCGGAGTTGATAAATCAAAACTCATTGCCAAAGGTTACGGGCCAAGTGACCCAGTTGCAAGCAATGAAGACGAAGAAGGGCAAGCTCAAAACCGTAGAGTAGAGCTTGTGGTACTCAAATCTGGAAAACAAGTCAAGGTAGACAAGGGAAATTAGATTGCAATAAAATTAATGAGCTTGCCTGGGGCAAAAATCACTTTCTTGATTTCTTTGCCTTCCAGACAACTTGCTACATTTGAATCATCTCTTCGGCAGAAACTTGTATTAAAAAATCATAATTGATTATTGATTGAAATTGATATGCCATATCTCTTCTCTGGGGTAATTAATCAATCACAAAATAAAAGATTTATACGCAAACTCGTAGCCGTGATTTTTTAGTTTCTCTAGCACAGGTTTGTAAATTTCTTGTGAATTTGGCATCACAACGCCCTTTTGCCGAATTGTACCTTCGAGAATTAGTTGAGATGCTATTGCTGCCGGAAGTGAAACCGCACGTGACATTGCCGAATGACCATAAGGACGACCTTCCACCCTCATAGTGGCAATTCGCTTTTCTATGCGATTGCTAAACTCTACAACCACCTCGTTATGAACTATAATCATATCTTTTTCGTAATCTTTGTATTTCATCTTGCGGGTCATTGTATCGACTAATACATCGACATTTGAACCCTTCCTGAGCATGATTTTATCATCCGATAAAAATCCCAGCCATTCAATTTGCTTGATAATATCGGAATTAATTCCAAGATTGAGATAGTTTGCAAGCGACTGTTTTAGATTATCGGTCTTAGTATTTCCGATAAGCTGCCTGGTAAATTCTGCAAAAGTTAAAGGTGGCAGTTCTCTAGAATTATCACTGTTGAATAGGTTTAGATTCTTGAAACTCTGCATTGTGTTACACCAACCTGGATGGCGAAGAAGCCCACGGTAAATGTCTGTATTTTCATCAAGTCCATATTTTTTAAGATAAGGTATGCTATTGCGATTAGGATATGTTTCAAATGTGCCAAGTTTATAAATATCGACAAGCCAACTATTTTTGAATAAATCTTCTCCAGAGACTTCAATTTCTTTCCCATCTTTAATGTATGCAGCAGGAGTTTGCGAGGCTTTGATAAGTCCTGAGGGACTCCAAGAGAATTTGTACCCGAGAGGATTGTTATTGTGTTCAAATGATGGAATCCCAGCTCCATAAGAAGTGACACTTTTGATTAGGCCGCCTTCTGATTTTATGGTGTCGATAAGAAGCTGTGCCCCCATGTGATCCATCCCTGGGTCTTCGCCAATTTCATTTAATATGATGATACCAGCTTCTTTGGCTTGGGCGTCCATTTCTGCCATTTCTGGACTTATATAAGATGTGGTTACCATATTTACATGGTTTTTGATACAAGCCTCTGCGACAATGGTGTGCATTGATGGTGGAATCATTGAAACCACAAGGTCTACCCCTTTGACCATCTCATCAAGCTCGTCGTAGGGTGGCTTTGCAGCCCAAAGGACTCTTTTCCCTTTTGGTCTTCCAGCAATTATTAGCCCAGAGTGATTGTTGTCTCGGCTGGCGACCAACACCTCATATTTACAATCATCGAGAAAATAATCCACAAGTGGTTTCACCACAAATCCAGTACCCAGCACTAATATTTTTTTCATATTCTTTTATTTAATTATTTTTCTAGTTCTACTTATTATTAAAATTCAATATACACATTAAATAGATGAACTGTTGATAAGAATAGTTAACTGGCTGTCCTAATTATTGGGGGGGATTATAATAGAACCACCCCAATCAGTGACCACAAACTTTGTGTTATCGAGTGTAGTTCCATCAATTTCTACATCTGCATTTCGGGCTGTGATGGCAATAGTCTTCTCTTCTGAGGCAACGACATCATTGAACACAACTGTATAGGGGCTAATTTCAAGTTTTGGTTTTTTATCTGCTGAGATACTATATTGAGCTATGTCAGGTGTTCCATTATCATAAGTGATTTCAGCATTTATTCTGTCTTCACACTGCATTTCAGACTCCCATCTAATTTCACATTCACCACCAGAATTAATTCGATTAAGTAGTCAATCCTTAACAAACTAAAACCAAGATTTTATTTTTTCTAAAAATAAAGATAAAGAAGAAACTTTTTCCTTCTTTTGTAATTCTGTTTAACAAATGTTTCAAATTGAATGCGGTAGCCGATAAAATCGCATTGATTT
>JAJRPT010000215.1 GCA_024280675.1 Bacteroidota bacterium | reverse complement strand
TATTTTATTTCTTATTCTTCTTTACCATATCCACTGGTTTAATTTATTTCAGTGGAGATTTGGCAAAGTCAGCCGTTAGCTTAATGAACATAATACTATTTTTATGCTCATTAATTGGGCTAATGTTTGGCACAATTTATTATTACAATTCAAAAGAGTTCATACTTCTTCTGCTCGCCCAACCGATCAGCCGCTCGTCTATATTCTTGGGTCACTTCTTGGGAATGAATTTCTCATTGTGTCTGGCATTCACCCTTGGCACACTGATTCCATTTAGTATCAGCGGAGTATTTTATTCCTCTATTTGGATGAGTTTCCTTATTTTAATCATAAACGGGATAATGCTAACGACTATCTTTTCTGGATTTTCATATCTTATATCAATGAAAAATGACAACAAGCTACTTGGCTTTGGTTTGAGTATATTGGTTTGGTTATTTTTCTCAATCATCTACGACGGATTGCTGATGACCGCTCTTTTGATGCTTTCGGATTACCCTCTTGAGAACTTTGCACTTGTGTCTGTGATGCTAAACCCAATAGATGTATCAAGAATATTAATCATGCTAAACCTTGATATTTCAGCTTTAATGGGATATACTGGTGCTATATTCAAGAGATTTTTCGGATCTGGGCTGGGAGTCGGTCTTTCTTTTGGCTTGCTCTTTGTTTGGTCAATTCTTCCAATATATCTCATCAAAAGGGTTGCCAAAAAGAAAGACTTCTAAACAATTTCTTTTTGTTTAACAAATCTCAATATCTCTGCCCAGAGCGGTGGAGAGCATATCTTTTCGGCTATTTGCACTCCAAATTTCCATAAACAAGTGCTCATCTTTTTCGGTGGCTATTAGTTTAATTTCTATTTTGGAATTATTTATTTTAACCTCAACACTTCCTACGCTTGCTTTTTGTTTTCGGTCAATTCCCTCTGCAATTCTGAGAATTCCACCCAGCACCCATATTTGCTTTTGCTTTTCTTTGGGCAGAATACCAAAGGCATTGTGAGAACTCTTCGGCATACTTTTGCGGTGATACCGGGCCACTTGTGCAATCATCTCAGATTCATCCTTTGTGAAGCCAGGCATTTCAGTATGTGCTATCAAATAGTAGGAATGCTTATGATGTGCGTCATGGGAGACAAAGAAACCACAGTCATGCAGCATCGAAGCCGCTCTGAGAATTTCGGGCAAGCCCTCTTTTAATTTATGCAAAGGTTCCAGAGCGTAAAATATTTCCTCTGAAATCATCGAAATATGTTCTGAATGAGAGTTATCGACTTCAAACTTCCTACAAAGATTAGTTATTGTCGAATTTCTGAGTTGTCGTAATCTTTCACTTTTATTTTGGGCAACATCATCGCTGGCTATATTGTAGAGTATACCCTCTCTTAGTGCATAGGAAGAATAAGTAATTTGCTTAATCTCGAGCTCATTTATAATATTTTCTACAATCAATGCACCGGCCAACATTATATCTTTTCTGGAAGCATCAAGCCCTGGCATTTCTGCAATTCTTTCTGGATTTTTTTTATCTTTAATTAATTCTATAGTATTTAAAATATCTCTAGCGTCAAACTTTTGTCCATTCAGTGCGGATGCTTTTCTGGTAATTTTATTTTGCAAAGTCATTTTAATAATATTGTGAAAAGTACCAGAGCAGACCACGACTTCTTCGTAATCAATTTTCCTTAGACGCTCAAGAACCAGCGACCATTTATTTGAGACAAACTCACGAGCATTTTCGGTATCCGTATCTGTAATTATTTTTTTATCAAAGAATTTCTTTGTGAGCCTGAGTGTACCAATTTTTACACTTCGAGCGAAAATTGATTCGCCCACCTGAGCCACAATAGTTTCTGTACTTCCGCCACCTATATCGATTACCAGAATACGTTTTTCAAAAAGTGGAAGCCCGTTAATAACTCCAGTATAAATCAGCCGAGCTTCTTCCATCCCAGAAATTAAATGAACATCAATCCCAGTATTTTTCTTTGCCAAGGAAAGAAACTCATTTGCATTATTTGCCTCACGCACGGCCGAGGTGGCAACGGCAATTACTTTTGCATCATACCCTTTTGCTAGATTTGCAAAATATGAAAGAGTAGAAATTGCTCTTTGCATAGAATCTTCATCAATGAATTTCATATCTTCGGCAGAGTTACCAAGACGCACAATCTCCTTTTGCTTGTCAATTATTTTGATGTGACCATTTTCTGAGTGTTCAGAAATTATCATGTGGAAAGAATTTGTACCAATGTCGATTGCAGCAATCCTAGGCATTTAACAATTACCTCGCTTAAAAAAAAATGTATTATAGCCAATAAGTAACATAATATTTAAAATAATCTACCACTGAGTAGTGAATCTGCAAATAGCTAAGCGGAAACAATACTATTAAAAGAGAAACCCCTAAGCCCAGAAACTTTACTTTCCAAGCACTCACATCAAAGACCACGGCGGTAGCTCTGAGCAAACGCAAGAAGAACCATAGTAAAAAGAAAAGCAGTATGAGTATGAAAAACATATTAACCCAAGGAGCATTTTGTATCATTTTCCCCATAAACAGAGCTATTGGCAGCAAGAATATAAGTGGCAACGAACTCCAAGCAATTATAGTCATAGTATCTTGGATGAATATCCTAGACCTTACCCAAAATGAAAAGACTTTCAACATCGCAGACATTACAAAAAATAGTATCAATGCTGTGGCAGAAATCAAAATCATAAATAATACTTCCTGCCAAATCAGAGAAAAAAGATTTACAAGAATCTCAATGTTTTGAATACCAAAGACCATAAAACGTTGTGTTTCAATATTGTCTCTATTGTAGTAGAAGAGCTCTGCAATATATATTCCAAGGGTTAAAGAGACGAACAATGCCAAGAGCAAGGACTGGTATAAAGAAATCAGACGTTGATCCCGTATATCGGAATAGAAATTATGCGGTCTGAGCAAGCTACGAATAAAATATTCCCTAAAGCGTCGTAACCTATTGAAAAGAAACATCATTATCAAAACAATACCTATACCAATGACTGTAAAAATATAGTTTATATCAGCTATGGTATTGCCTGAGTTTAGCAGCGGCTCTTTGGTGGAATTAAAAATTGACTGAACTGTTTTGTAAGCCAGATTTATTTCCCTATCAATCGAAACAAGACCACTAGAGCTTAGGAACAGATCTTCGGCTCCACCAATTAGCAGTGGATACTGCAGTTTATAATCATTGAAAGCATTGACAAACACTCCAGAGAAATTTTGAGTCTTTGATAAATAGTATAAATTTCTAAAGCGATGGGCCCGGTAGTCAATCGAAAGATTATCGGAGAAGCCATTATTATTTTCAGAGTCACCATGAGAGGAAAAATCCAGTGCGATGGGGCTATTAGAATTTATTTTCTCAAGGCTTTGTTTAATATCTTCGATAGACATTAACTTATCATTAATCTCTACAATCGTCATTCCATTGTTCAAATCCCAATCACTAATCCCTGATTGAATCCCCTTTATGTCCAATATTTTATAATAATTCTGACCATGAGCCAGTGATTTCTTCGCAAGATTTGGCCACCAAGAAATCCCCCAAGCAGCAAATGAACTTTCTCCACCATAATAATCAAAATACATTTTTGAGAGGTTTTCTAATCTCACAGAAACTTCATCTCTGGAGTAGATTGACTTTGGCATAGAAGCAGTGGGAAGATCTATGAACATAAGAAGACCATACTCTGAGCAGAGCCTAGCCATCAGCGGATGTGGCGGAGTGAATTTAAAGCGAACCGCATTTGCCCCGAGACTTTTTATCATCCTTACATCTTTTTCAATCTGCTTTCTTGTCAGCGACTTGTTCTGGTCTCCAAAACCTTCAATATAATCAACAGCTTTTATAAAAATATTTTTGCCATTGAGTTCATATCCGCTCCCAGTTTCTGCTAATTTCTTTATACCAAAACTCTTGTCATAGCTATCAATCAAGGCAGATAAAGTATCTGAGCCGTCCAAAATCCTCAAGCTCAATTTATATTCATTGGGAGCCGAAGCAGACCAAAGCCGTGGCTTCGACATATTCAGAGAATATTTTATTATCTTATGATTTGCAGATATTTTACCGATTTTTTTTATTTTAGTAAATATTCGATTCTCGCCATCATAGACCGAGAGTTCGAGCGAGAGCTTGCCTTGGTTTGTAATTTGCTTATTCACTTGATTTGCAACATCAATTTCAAAATTAACTAATGCCTGCTTTTTTAAAACATCATAATCTGAATTAATATTAATCTTAGAGACCCAAGTATTTGCCGTCCCTATAAAAAACAAGCTCCTCAGCAAACCAGAATTTATTTTACTTGCACCCAAAGAAAACTCATCACTTCTCATTGCCAGACCACTTTTTCCTGTAATCTTAAATTCCAGTTCTACATTATCACCTTCAAGGAACTTTCTAGGAATTGACACCCAAAAAGGTGCCATCCCGCCCAACCATTTGCCCAGATACTGTCCATTAATATATATTTCAATATTCTCACTCAGACCTCCAAAGAACAAGTGCCATGATTTATTCTTGACTAATTTCTTGTCAATTTTTATAGTTTTCCTATGCCACAGTTCTCCATCCTCATCCTGCCCAGATGGCACTTTGACACTTCTCCAATTCGTTTTATCGGGCGAGTATTTCCAATCACCTGAAAGGTCTATAATTATCCTTTTGGCAAATTTTTCTCCGAAAAGACTATGCTTATCATTTTCCACAGCCCAGATTTGCACACTGGCAAAAAGGCAAATGGCTGAGACGACAAATATTTTAAAGGTCGATTTCAATGGCTTGACCCTTGGAGAGTGATTCTAAAATTTTAAATGTAGTCAGTGTCGTGGCAAAGAGTTCACCGAAAGGGATTGGCATTTCTTTTCCTTGTGTCACAGAAGCCACAGTTTCTTTTATTTCGACGGAAATTCCTTTGTCCCCACTATAGTTTTTTTGACTTTTGTTCTTTGAGTCAAAGAGATTCAAGCTCTTAAAATTATCCATTTGAGCAGATTTTCCTTGGCAAAACACTTCACAATATTCCTTTTCCATAGTTTTCCCACCAATCGCCGAGTATTCAATATTGCAAATCGAACCACCGCTCATCTTTAGGCTAATGCTTATATTATCTCGGTTAATCATCGAATTGTCACCACCTGAGATTGATTGAGCAAAGACCCGCACGGGCAACTCACCAGTGAGAAAAATACAAGTATCAATAAAATGGCAAACTTCACCAATTATTCGTCCACCTTCTCCCTTTTGTTGCACCCAATGATTCTTTGGAATTTTCCCAGCATTCACTCTATAAACTATTTGCATTGCTTCTTTTCTTGGGGCAAAATAGTTTTTCATATCCTTGAATATTTTAGAGAATCGTCTATTAAATCCACACATCACCCGACCATCGCATTTTTTCACAAGCTCTTCTATTGCCATCAATTCTTTGGAGTTCACAGCCATTGGCTTTTCAACATAGACCGGCTTATTTGCTTTGAGCGACTCACAAATATATCGTGCGTGCGAGCTATGAGGCGATGCGATAAAGAGGAAGTCTGTGTCTTTGCCATTAATAAGGGCAAGTGCGTCCGTGCTTGCAATCTTGAAATTATTAAGAGTAGAGGCAGTTTTCGAAGATGCGGCCGAAGAGTTTGCCACTGCGTAAAAATTTAAGCCTTCATTTTTCAGAGCGGGTATCAGATAATTCTGAGCAAAAGAACCCAGACCGATAAATGACAAGGACTTCCCTTTAATTTCTTTGTACTTTTTATTTTCTATGAAATTACGAGTCTGCTTTTTCTTGTCATCATAGTTTATAATAATCCCAAGAAAATTTTCTTTATCGGACGAAATCAAATCGTATGCAAGTGGCGCGTCCTCAATTTTAAAATTATGTGTGGTCATCGCCCCAACATTGAGCGAGCCATTTCTTATCAAATCAATCAACGACTGCATGTTTCTATTTTCGGTCCAGCGAACATAAGCAAAGGGATAATCATTGCCACCTTC
>JAJRPT010000214.1 GCA_024280675.1 Bacteroidota bacterium | reverse complement strand
GGACAACAACAAGAAGAAGAATTTTTAGATATTATAAATTAAACCAAAACAAATCACTAATTTGTAGAAATCAGTCAAAGAAAATGACAACTTTAAATAAAAATAAAATCAGCCCAGACAGAGTTAAGAAAACACTCCCGTGTAGTTTGGATCTGCACCTCTTTTTAGTAATTCTTCTGCATATCTAAAATCTTTCCTCCATTCAAAAGAATTCCCAAAATACCTACATGCGCTCATTAACACACTATTTTTATCTATTTTATTTACAGCATTTGGATTTGAACCTAATTCTAGCAATAATTTAAAAGATTCGTACTTCTCTTCTTGTATGCTTAGCATAAGTACATTGCTCCCACGTTCTGATGTTTCTTCTAAAAGATTTGGATTTCCTTCTACTTGTTTCTTTATCTGTTCCAAATCAGATTCAACAACAGCCTTTGCTAACAGGAATACCTGTGGTTCTTTGAAGTATTTAATATTTTTATTGCTTTGTCCACAACTTAGCAAAACAGAACAAAAATAAATTAAAATAATCAGTTTTTTCATTTCAAATTCCTTGTATCTTTATTATTTATATTAATTAAAAAAAATCTGCTTACGGAATAATCCTATGAATCATTCGAGGAAAGGGAATCGTCTCCCGAATATGTTTTGCACCGGCGATCCACTTAATCAAACACAATGTGTTCGCTTAAGATCCAATTAATCTATACCAAAAAGGATTTATTTCAACAATGTTAAATCTACTGTACGATTCAAAAATAGATTTCTTTTTTGTTTCATCTAATATTTTTAAAAAGCGTAAGTCGCAGTCATTTAAACAATAGAGAACACTACCGTCAATCTTATTAGAATAATAAGTTATTTTATTATTTATTATATTCTTTTTTATATCATCAATAGATACTAACAAATAATTTTTTACTAATAAAGTATCTTCTCCAAACTTTTCAATTTCTACATTATCAAATATTATCTGATTAGGATCTTGAATATTTATGATATATTCATATTTATATAAATTAATTAAGGCTTCTCCTTTACTTATAAAGTTAGAATCTAATATTTTAAAATGCTCTATACCCCATGACAAGTCTTTTAACTTATCATGAAAAAGAATTTCGAACACCCAAGAATTATCACCTCTTTGATATACTTCAGAATATATATTTTCTTTATTAATTTCATTTAATTTAATAAAAATATGATTATAATTATCTTCTGTACAACCAAGTAAAATAAATATAAAAAACAGATAAATTTTCATAATTTACAGCCCATACAAAGGTTTATAATTTGGATTTTGAAATTAGCTACGTCTTTTTCTATAGAATTTATTACACTGCTTCTCCACTCACGGAATAATCCTATGAATCATCCTAGGAAACGGAATCGTCTCACGAATATGTTTTGCTCCCGTAATCCACTTAATCACCCGCTCAATCCCCATACCAAAACCAGAATGTGGAACAGAGCCATATTTCCGCAAATCAACATACCAAGCCCACTTCGTGGGTTTTGAAATTAGCTACGTCTTTTTCTATAGAATTTATTGCACTGCTTCTCCACTCACGGAATAATCCTATGAATCATCCTAGGAAAGGGAATCGTCTCCCGAATATGCTTCGCACCCGTAATCCACTTGATAACCCGTTCAATCCCCATACCAAAACCAGAATGCGGCACAGAGCCATACTTCCGCAAATCAACATACCAAGCAAAATCTGTCATATCCAGATCTTCTGCTTTGATGCGTTCTTCGAGAAGCTCGACGTTGTCCTCACGTTGGGATCCGCCGACTAATTCTCCCGCTTTTTCCGGCCCTAGCATGTCCATTGCTTTGACAACTTTGGGATTGTCAGGATTGCGTTTCATGTAAAATGCTTTGATTTCTGTTGGATAATCATAGATGAAACATGGCTGGGAGAATTGCTCCATCAACGCTTCCTCTTGCGGAGTTCCGAAATCCTCGCCCCAAGGGAATGGGCGAATCTCAACGTCCTTGCCATCAACTCTTTTGGTGAGTGGAATGTCATTTGCGTTCATCCAACCCACCGCTTCTGTGTAACTCATCCGTGGGAAATTCCCTTGAATTGCTTCAAGTTTAGTTATGTCCCGTTCCAAAGTTTCGAGTTCTTTTCTGCAATTTTCAAGAACATATTGCACGATATAAACAGTTAAATCTTCGGCCAACTGCATATCATCTTCGAGATCAAAGAACGCCATCTCAGGCTCAACCATCCAAAATTCAGTTAAGTGTTTTCTCGTCTTAGATTTCTCGGCTCGAAATGCTGGACCAAATGTGTACACTCGTCCCATTGCCATGGCTGTGGCTTCTGCGTAAAGTTGTCCCGATTGCGAAAGAAATGCTTCACCTAAATCAAAATACTTTGTAGAGAATAAAGTTGAAGTTCCCTCGCAAGCATTTGGTGTAAACATTGGAGAATCCTGTAGCTTGAATCCAGAATTATCAAAGAAATCCCGGACTGCTTTTATGACGGACGCTCGTACTCGCATAATCGCATGTTGGCGAGAGGAACGCAACCAGAGGTGACGATTGCGAATAAGAAAGTCATCGCCATGTTCTTTTGGTGTGATTGGGTAGTCGGTCGAGAGTTGATAGATTTGCAAATCGCTTGTATCTAGCTCAAAACCACCAGGCGCGCGTTCATTTGCAACAACTTTCCCTTTTACTTTGATTGAAGATTCTTGTGTGAGCGATTTGGTATTGGCAAAAACTTCTTCACTCACATTTGCTTTGAAGACAACGCACTGGCAGATGCCCGTCCCATCTCGCAAAATCACAAATTGCAATTTCCCTTTGCCACGTTTTGTGTACACCCAGCCATTGAGCTCCACTTCTTGCCCGGCGTATTTCGCCAAATCTTCAATATATACTTTATCTTTGTATGACATTTTTATTTTCCTTTGTTTGTAATTTGCTTTAATCACAATTTAAGAAGAAATTTCACTCTATTAATATTGGCAATTCAAAAACTTCTGGAAAGATTATTAAAATATCCCAATAAATGGTGATATGATTGTTAATTTTGTCATGTTAAATTTGTATCAAAAGAGATGATGAAACAAATATATTTATTAATTTTTATAGGTCTTATGATGAAAACAATAATTTTAACAATGTTGCTACTAACCGCACTAACAAGTCACGGACTAGCAGAAACAGAACAAAAAGAATCTAAAACATTCTTCATTGGTGCAATGCCACAGTATATGGCACTAAAAGCACTCAGACTAGAAACAGAATATAGACCACTCAACTCAAGGTACGCCTTCACACTCAGCCCGCAACTCTATTACGGATATGTCGATAAAACCTCATACATAGAATTATCACAAATTGAAGCCATACAAAGTGGAAGTAGCTATGAAACTGCCGATATTTCAGAAAATAATGAAATGTTCGGATGGGGAGTTGAAACCAGTGTGAAGTATTATATAAATGATAATTTTAGAACCGACGGAAAGGTAAACTTCTACATTGGCTTGGGCGTGGGTTACAACAGAATAGAATATTCCTATGATATTACACCTGATGATAATGTATTCAACGAAGAAGTTACTACTGTGACAAGGTTTTATCCAGAATTTCAACTTGGCGGTTCGCTCTTTATCAAAGAAGCATTCGTCATTGAAGCCTACGCCGGCTATGGAATGAAAATTCCAAATGTTGAGGGCACTGCTAAATTAAATCTGAGCGGAAGATTCAGTGATGGATTCTTTACAGACAAAGGAACTTATGGCTTCTTGGGAATAAAAATTGGATTCTTCTTATTCTAAGCAGTTTATTAAAAAAATAATATCAAGAGAAAATAATGAGAGTTTTAGTAGCAGATGACCAAGAGTTGGTAGCAGATTTGATTTCTGATTTCCTAGAAAATGAGGAGAGGGTGGACAAGGTCTTCAGCAGCTATAAGCCTGAAGAAATACTAAACTCTATTGAAAAAAACAATATTGACTTAGTCTTCTTGGACCTGTATATGCCAAATCTTGTTGGAATGAGCATCTTGGAAAATATAAAAGAAAAGTATCCTGAATGTAGGGTAATCATTCTCTCCTCACATTTCGGGGCAAAGAATATTAACAAAGCTCTGAGGATTGGTGCAAATGGTTTTTTGAGTAAGTCGATAAATAAAAATGAAATAAAAAACACACTAGAGTGTATTGCTGGTGGCAGGATTTACCTTTGCAAAGAATGTTACCGTGAGCTAGACTTACACAAAATGAGGGAACATAATCCAAAAATTAGTTTCAAAGAGCTACTTACAAGTCGTGAATTAGAAGTTCTAGCCAAGCTTGTTGAGGGCAAATCCTCGGCTCAGATTGGTGGGTTGCTTTTCATTAGCAAAGATACGGTAGAAACACACAAAAAGAATCTCTATGAAAAATTTGGAGTAAAGAAAATCACTCAACTTGTAAAAATTGCAGTAGAGAACAGTATTGTATAATTCAAAAAATACACACAATGATTTCTGGGCAGATGCTCGCAATAAAAATATCCAATACTCTAAGTACGTTCTCCCATCTGCCATATCAATCCATATCATCGCATTTCTGAGCATTGATATGATGCTCAACAAACAAGATGTCCTGACTTCCTTGGCAATGAGATTCATTCCCGTTATCTACATCCTAGTATTGTTTGTTGGCTTGAGAATAAAAAATGAATTTATTAAGGGCAATTATACATTTCTTCTTTTTTGCGCAGGTATTTTGTCTATTATACCAGTCGTCCATCACGCCTCTTATGAATTGATTGAAAATGGCCACTTGTATGGTGGGGCATTAGGGATTGTGTTGCTGAAAGTCTTGATGATTTCATTTGTCCTGTTGCCACGATTTTGGGTCTTGCTCTTGTATTTGTCACTCGACATCCTTATAATCGCAGGCTATAGCTATCTGTGTGGTGATTTGTTCTATGAGAATGCGACACGCTTTGTAATAATTATGGTGTTCATCGATATTGCACTCATCATCTCCTATAATATTACACTAGGGCTCAGAAAGGATCATTTTAATGCTAGCCAACAACTAACAAGTGCATTTGAACAAAAAAATAAATACTTCAACATCCTTGCACACGATGTTAAAAGCCCAGTAAATCTCATGCAGTCTGCCATTGAGCTGATTAAAGGCGACGAGATAGCACCCAACAGAAAAGAATATTATATTGATAGATTGGGGCTTCAACTTGACTCGCTCGACAAACTGGTGGTAAATATTTTGGATTGGATTAAGGCAAGCGGCGATCTTGAATTGAAGAAAGAGAAATTGAATTTAAGTGCTACAGTAAGTCATGTCTTAGATTTAAATCAAAAATTAATAAAGGACAAGGGAATAAAAATAGTAAATGATAGGGGTGGTGATATATTTGTAAACTATGACGGGCAATCGCTTGAGATAATATTCAACAATTTACTCAGAAATGCAATTAAATTCTCAGAAAAAAATACTAGCATTTTTATTTCTTGTGGAAAGGAAAATGGAGAAGTACGATTCACAATTAAAAATTCTGGCGTGCAAATAGATGCCCAGCAGATAGAAAAATATAAACTCGGGAAATTTCTTGATGTAAAAAATGGAACGACGGGGGAAAAAGGACACGGGCTTGGGCTTGAGATAATTAGGACTCTAGCTTTGAATAATAATAGTGGACTGAAAATTGAAAAAGAGGGAGAATACAACTGCTTTCATCTCATTTTTTATGATGATTAGGAGAATATCCAGCTTTTTAATATTTCTTCACCCGCCGGGGTCATAAAAGACTCTGGGTGGAATTGCAAGCCCTTGATGTCGAAGTTCGTGTGAGAAATTGACATTATTATATTTTCTTCGGAATGTGATGTTGGGATTAATTCCGAGGGCAAGGTGGAGGAGGCAACTGCCCAAGAGTGATAAAGCCCAGCCCTGAACTCATTTCCAGTATTAGAAAACAATTCATCTTTTTTGTCGCCAACAAGAACTTTGCAAATCTGCCCATGTTGCACATTCCCTAGATTGACCAACTCTCCACCAAAATACATGGCAATGGCTTGCATCCCAAGGCATATCCCCAAAATAGACTTCTCATTTTTATATCTGTCGATAATTTGCCACATAGAATCATTTTTCTTGGGCAAATCGGGACCAGGTGAGAAAATTATTTTATTGAAATTGGAAATCTCACCAATGTTAATATTCTGAGATGAAATGATGCTTGGCTTTTTTTTTATAATTTTGCAAACCAGCCCGCTGAGGTTGTGGGTAAATGAATCTTGATTGTCGATAATAACTATTTTCATAAATGCTAGTTAGTTCTGCAATAAATAAAATAAACAGCTTGTCGTCTCAGAAAAAGCCATTCCTCTTCATCTTCGATTTCGAAATGGAGAAGCCACTTGTTTTTGAGCTAGGCAATTTACCAAGAAATATATTAATCCAAACTGATTTGTTCTCAAATGCCAATGAGCAATTTGCCCCAGAAGATTTAAAACACTTCAATATAAGTCCAGTAAATAAAAATATATTCAACTCTGCTTTTGAGAATGTCCAGAAGAATATCCGTGGCGGAAATACTTATTTACTAAACCTAACTTTTCCTTCTAAAATCAAAACTAATCTGTCGCTTGATGATATTTTCTATGGAAGTAAGGCACGGTTTAAGATTAAATACTTGGACGAATTTGTTTGTTTTTCTCCTGAGATTTTCATCGAAATAAAAAATGATAAAATTTACTCCTATCCAATGAAAGGAACTATTGAAGACAATATCCCAAATGCTGAAAACGTTTTGCTGAGTGACGAAAAAGAAATTGCCGAGCATTATACCATTGTTGATTTAATCAGAAATGATTTATCGATAGTTGCAGGAAATATCAAGGTAGAGGACTTTCGCTATTTGGAGAAAATTCAGTCAAACAACAAAAATCTACTCCAAACAAGCTCTAAAATTTCTGGTGAACTGCCGAAGGGGTACGAAAAAAATCTTGGTAATCTGATATGTAAATTATTGCCGGCGGGGTCGGTGAGCGGGGCTCCAAAGACAAAGACACTCGAAATCATAAAAGAAAATGAACTGGGCAAAAGAGGATATTACACTGGGGTATTTGGCATTTATGACGGAAGAGATTTAACAAGTGGTGTTATGATTCGTTTTATTGAAAAGCAAAAAGATGGATTCTATTTCCGCTCTGGCGGTGGAATTACCTCGCAAAGCAATGCACAAACTGAATACGAAGAACTAATCGGAAAAATATATGTGCCTTTTGTTTGAGACCATAAAAATTGCCGATGGGAGGATTTATAATCTTGATTATCACCAGGCAAGAGTTGATGAATCTGGCGGTATTTTGAATTTAAGTAAAATAATTAGCGTTCCTAAAAGTATGCAAAGTGCTTTGGTAAAGTGTAAAATAATATATGGACGCAAGCTGGAATCTGTGATTTACGAGCCTTACGATATTAAAAAAATACGAAGTGTTAAAATAGTTCATGATGATAAAATTGATTATTCAAAGAAATATGCTGACAGATCTAGATTTGAATATTGGTTAAATCAAAGCAAAGGATTTGACGATATTCTAATAATTAAAAATGGACTAGTGAGCGACACCAGTAAAGCCAACATTGTATTCGCCGATGGTGACAGATGGATAAGCCCCAGATACCCACTTCTTTTGGGAACAACAAGGGCTAGGCTAATCAGCCAAAAGAAAATTAGTCAAGAGGATATCAAAGAAGAGGATATTACTTTTTTCAAATCATTTATGCTGATAAATGCTTTAAATGATTTTGATGAGGAGAAAACTTATGATATTTCGATTATTAAAATGTAAATTGCTTAGTTAATTCTGCACTCATCCTAAACTTTGATACAAATCTTGACTAAAAAATTATATTTCTATTCGATTCTAACAGGTGCTTTGCTTGCTCTTTCTTTCCCGCCAACACCTTTTGGTTTTTTAGCTTTTGTGGGATTTATTCCACTCTTGTTATTTGTTGAAGAGATTGTCCAGGGCGGAAAGAAAGTTCCAATGATGAGGTATCTCTATCTCACATTTTTTATTTTCCACCTTGGTACAAATTGGTGGATTTCTTCTTTTCAGGAAGAAACTGATCCGTTTCTGATGGCATCAGGTTTTGCACTCGATATTGTCCATCCCTTCTTTTTTATGATTCCAGTTTATTTATACCGACACATTCGGCTCAGAACAAGTCGCAATATTGCTTTTGCAATCTTCCCATTTGTTTGGGTCTTGTACGAATGGGGGCATTCCCTTGGCGAGTTCTCATACCCTTGGCAAACCATTGGATACTCGCAAATTGCAAACCTGAAATGGGTGCAGGCAGCAGACATTACTGGGGTTTGGGGCATCAGCTTTTTGATTGTCCTTGTAAACGTAATTTTGCTTCATGTTTATTTAAATTACAAAAAAAGCAGAAGCAAAATATTTAAACAGAAAAACATAATTGCATCTCTAATTTTATTATCACTTGCTCTAATCATACCACAGATTTACGGCACTATTAAAATAAAAGAATTCTCTCACCAAAATCAATTAATCAAATCCGAAAAGCACTTAAATATAGCAATCATACAAGCGGCAATCAACCCGTGGAAGAAGTGGGAGGAGAGCTCTGGTTCGCAAATTAGGAAGCACATTGACTTGACTGATTCTCTGCTTGATATAGGCAAGAAGATAGACCTTAGCATCTGGAGTGAGACCACTATTATGCGGATGAGCAAAAGAATGAATAGTGATTTAAATCTTGGATTCATTCAAAAATGGGTAGAAAACAAAGGCGTATCAATCCTAAGTGGCTTTGTCCATGATTATATTTATAAGGAAAATGAGAAAAAACAATCAAGTGCGAGGTTCAACCCTCGTGATTCACTTTGGAAGGAAAGTTTTAATGCAGCACTTCTGATTCAGCCAAACGAAAGCCCGCAAGTCTATCATAAATCAAAACTTACACCATTTGCCGAACGCATTCCTTATGTTGATTATGTTTCCTTTCTTGCCGATTATATAAAATGGGGAGTTGGCATATCCTCTTGGGGATTGGGTTCTGGGGCAGAGTCTTTGACATTGAGACGAGGAAATGATTCACTCAAAATTGGAAACATCATTTGTATAGAATCTATTTATCCAGAATTTTGTCGTGACTTCCTGCTCGATGGTGCCGAAATACTAACCCTCATCACCAATGACGCTTGGTATGACTACACGCCTGGACCAGCCCAACATTATGCCATCGCTCAGATGCGTGCCATCGAGCTGAGAAGATACATCGCAAGATGTGCAAACACTGGTATCTCTGGCTTTATTTCTGCGGCGGGCGAGACCATATCTTCGGCCAATCAATACCAAAAGGAAGCGATTGTAGAAAAAATTCCAGCAATGAATTACTCTTCATTCTACCTCAAGCATGGCGATTGGTTTGCTTGGTTTGCTCTTGTTTTAGTGCTGATTGTATTTTTTATAGGAAATAAAAATAAAGGGTAACTTTCTTAGAAATATTTTGTTCATACCCAAGATATGCTAGTTGAAAAATGCAAGCAAGAACAAATGCGTCTTGGTATTGACAACAATTATCCTTAATTTAGGAACTTTATTCATCAATTTTTAAATATAATATGAAAATATTAAAAACATTTGTACTTGTTATGATAGTAACACAAGCTTTGGTCGGGTT
>JAJRPT010000213.1 GCA_024280675.1 Bacteroidota bacterium | reverse complement strand
GTCATATTTGGCATGGCTCTCAACATTGATACTTCTTCCAAGGACTGATGTGTCGCTCCATCTGGACCAACTGTCAGCCCAGAATGCCCGCCACCAATTTTCACATTTGCATTATTATAGCAGACCGAAATTCGTAACTGATCTGTATTTCTAAATGCCGCAAACGCTGAATATGTGGCAAATACGGCAGTCTTCCCGCTCAATGCAAACCCAACTGCGGCCGTTGTGGCATTGGCTTCGGCTATTCCCATTGAGAAAAATCTGTGAGGAAATTCCTTAGCAAAATCACCAGATTTCACCGAGCCAGAAACATCTGCGCCAAACACACAGATATTCTCGTCCTCACGCCCCAACTCGACTAGACCCTTGGCAAAGCCATGCCTAGTTGGTTTTTCACCGTATTTCTCTAAATTCATTTTTATATTATTATTTTCAGAAATTGTTAATATTTGCTTGACTAAATTAATTCTTCAAGAGCTTTAGTTAATTGCTCCTTGTTTGGTGGAATCCCGTGCCACCCGTGTTTGTCGTTCATAAAAGAAACTCCACGACCCATGAATGTTTTGGCAATAATACAAAATGGTTTGCCAGTCTTTGCGTTCATGTTTTCTTCAAATTTATCGAAAGCATTAGCTATTTGCCCAAAATCATGTCCGTTGATTTCAATCACCTCAAATCCAAACGACTCAAACTTCTCGGCAATTGGGTAAATGCTCATAATATCTTTTACACGTCCGTCAATTTGGCAATCATTATTGTCTACAATCCAACAGAAATTGTCCAATTTATGAGCCCCAGCACTCATCGCCGTCTCCCAGCAAGTCCCTTCCTGCAACTCGCCGTCACCCGAGATGGTGAATACTTTCTGCAAAGATTTATCCACATATTTATGGCACATTGCCATCCCAGCAGCGATTGAAATTCCTTGCCCAAGTGAGCCAGAAGCAGTCTCAATTCCGGGCAAGCCATGTTCGGTACAAGGGTGACCTTGAAGCCGTGAGCCAAGTTTTCTGAGTGTGAGCAATTGGTCCATCGGGAAATATCCCGCACGAGCCAGAGCAGAATACAAAACAGGTGCCATGTGACCTGCACTCAACACAAAACGGTCACGCTTTTCCCAGCCTGGATCACTTGCCTTGTATTTTAGGTAATCACCAAAAAATAGAACACTCATCACATCTGTAATTCCAAGAGGTCCGCCAGTGTGTCCAGATTCGGCAAGAAACAAACTTTTAATAATGTCTCGGCGAATCTCAAGTGAAATTTCAGGGAACTCACCAGCATTTCGTTTTTTGTTTTCAAAACATTTTTGCTCAAATTTCACATCAACGATTGCTCTAGTCAAAACTATTCCTTTGCTTAAGAATTGTAAAAATGAGAAGAGGCAAAACTACAAATAATTATCAGTGAAACTCCGCCATAAAATAAAACAATGTCAAGATGTTGATAATTTGTGGATAAGATGTGAAAAAGTAAAACTCTAACAAGCCAAATCAAGATTTATTCCAATGGCAGAACTTTCGTTTGGGGAATGCAAAACGCTACACTCGTCGTATCTATAAAGCAAAGAACTGGTGGGCAAAGCAATATCATATTTTTCTTTTTTTTGTATTTTATAATCAGCCTCACCCACAAGTAAAAGACCTTCGCATTTAGTATATTTATTTA
The DNA here is from genome assembly GCA_024280675.1 of Bacteroidota bacterium. GTDB lineage: Bacteria > Bacteroidota > Ignavibacteria > Kapaibacteriales > UBA2268 > JAJRPT01. The sequence continues at coordinate 6,103 of JAJRPT010000213.1, read as the reverse complement.
AAAGTTGCCAGTTCATAAATACAATCTAGGTAGCAAGAGTTTTGAAATAAATAGGCAGAAACACCTAAATTACAACTTGTCATGGTTCTCAATCACGTTTGCCAAGGCTCTGAAGTCTTTAGGGTAAGGAGCTTCGATAAGCATTTCTTGACTAGAGTGTGGGTGCGTAAATTTGAGCGACAATGCGTGCATTGTTTGCCGTGAGATGAGTGGCAATTCTTCGGTTCTTTTTTTGAGATTAAATTTCTTTTTAATCTCGGAGACAAAAAACTTAGACCGCTTGCCATAGAATGGATCAACTAAAAGCGGCGTTCCAATGGTCGAGAGGTGAACTCTAAGCTGGTGATGGCGACCGGAAACCAAGCTGCATTTAATCATTGCACAATGCCTGTATTGCCTTAGCAACTTAGCTTTTGTGAGCGACTGCTTCCCACGTGCCGAGGGGATAGTCCGACCCTTCCTATTTGGGTCACTCATCAGTGGAATGTCAATTTCAATCGGTTCTTCGGAAAAATATCCATCTACTACCGCATCGTAAATCTTTTCAATCTCCTGTTCTTGGAAAATCTTATTCATAGCCTTGTGAGTATCGGCATCTTTGGCAAATAGCACCACACCGCTGGTTCCTTTGTCAAGGCGGTGAATGGTGAAAATCTCGTCGTGCCTCTTTGATAAAATATTCTGCAGATTTGGTATTTTTAAATTATACCTATCTGGAATTGTGAGCATCTCAGCCATTTTATTTACGGCAACTAGATACTCGTCTTCGAATAATATTTCTAAATTATTTTTATTCTTCATGTTTGTTACTTGAGCTAGATCTTAGAAAATCTCATAGCACTTTCGTAAGTGTTCTGCATGAGCATTGCAATGGTCATCGGTCCAACGCCACCTGGCACAGGAGTGATCGCAGAGCTTTTCTTTGATACTGAATCAAAATCAACATCTCCGCAAAGCCTGTAGCCTCTTTCTCTGGAGACATCATCTACTCTATTGATTCCAACATCGATGACTACGACTCCGTCTTTGACCATGTCTGAACCAATCATCTCTGGGCGACCGATTGCCGCAATTAAAATATCGGCCTGTTTTGTGAAATAAGACAAATCGCTTGTCGCCGAATGACAAATGGTGACAATGCAGTTCGCATGTTGTGATTTCTGGTACATGAGGTTGGTGATTGGCTTCCCTACAATGTTCGACCTCCCAACGACAACACAATGCTTTCCACTTGTCTCGATATTATAACGGGCAAGCAACTCCACAATTCCTTTGGGAGTGCAAGGCTGATGGGCTTCAATACCCAACATCAGCTTGCCAAGATTCACTGGATGAAAGCCATCAACATCTTTATCTGGGCTGATTGAGAGTAGGACTTTCTCTTCATTAATATGCTTTGGAAGAGGAAGTTGGACTAATATCCCATGGATTTTATCATCAGAATTCCATTTTTCGACTTGCTCTAATATTTTCTCTTCCGAGGACTCTGCCGCCCATCTCTGGACCACAGAATGAAAGCCTAGAGCCTTGCAAGATTTTTCTTTTGAGCGAACATAGACACTCGAGGCTGGGTCTTCGCCAAGCAATAAAACAGCCAAACCCGGTCTAGTGCCAGAACTTATCAGAGCCTCAGTTTTGATTTTCAACTCTTCTTTTATAGCCGCCGAACTAGCCTTGCCATCAAGTAATATAAATTTTCTATCATTCATTTCATTCTTCTTTTATATCTTTAATAAAAAGTTGTGGATAATTATTCAAATAATATGAATTTATCTCTAAATTATAAAGAATCGAGAATGGTCTCCCCGATGTTATAATTCCAATTTTATGAGCTAATCCATAACCAATTGCGTCGATTACAAAATTGGACTGAAAGGCTCGGAATTTTAAATTATTCTGCCCAACTATCTTCACTCCATTTGCCGAAGTGACTCCTTTTGAACAAAACACTGGTTTTGGATTGTCGTAGCCATGAGGCGCAAATTTGGCAAGCATTGTGAGAAATTTCGGCGAAAGCTCATTTAGTTTCAAATCCGTATCAATTTTAATAACCGGGGTCATCATCTCCGAAGAGATTTCTTTCTTGGCGATTGAATCAATTGCTTCTCTCATAATTGGAATGTATTCAGCCCTGATGGTCATGCCTGCGGCGTGCGTATGCCCGCCGTACTCCTCTAATTTCTTGCCTTCTTTCTTTAGCAATTTATCAGTAATCTTCAGTGCCGTATGCACATCAAAATCATTTGCAGATCGTGCCGAACCTTTGCCATATCCTTCAATCGATGTCAGCAAAAATGTAGGTAGATTAAACCTATCAACAAGACGTGATGCAACAATGCCAATCACTCCAATATGCCAATCGGCTTTGTGAAGAACCAGAGCTTTGCGTCCTTTTTTAATCTCAGCCTCTGCCATTGGAATTGCTTCCTCGAATGTATTAGCGTCAAATATTCGACGCTTTCTGTTCTCGTCCTCAAGCTGTTGGGCAACTTGAAAGGCTGTGATTTCGTCCTCGGCTGCCATCATCTCAACCGATCGCATTGCAGCACCCATCCGCCCTGCAGCATTGATAATCGGCGCGATCGAAAACACAGAGTTTGATGCCGTGACAGAACCAATTTCGAGCTTGGTACAATGGATGAGTCCCTTGAAACCGGGGCGTGTATGTTCGTTAATAAGTTTCAAACCGTGATGAACCATCGCCCGATTCTCACCCAGCAACGGCACCATATCGGCCGCCGATGCAAGTGCCACAAAGTCGAGGTATTTATGAGCTTTCCCAGGAGTGCCAAGACGAGTAAAAACTGCTTGAACAAGTTTATAGGCAACACCACAAGCCGCCAAATGTTTGAATGGGTATTTGCAATCCTCTTGGACTGGATCCAAGAGTGCTAGAACCTCTGGCAATTCTTCGCCTGGTTGGTGATGATCACAGATTATGGTATCAATTCCAATCTTTTTAGCATGGCGAAGAGGCTCGATTGCCGTAATCCCAACATCGACGGTGAGAAGTATTTTGCATTTATTCTGCAATGCCAAATCGATTGATTTCACGCTCAAGCCAAAACCATCAATAAAACGGTCTGGGATGAAATAATCAACCCTAATTCCTATTTCCCTAAGAAAAAGTACCATTAACGCAGTAGATGTTGTGCCATCAACATCATAATCTCCATGAACCCAAATACCTTCTTCATCCTCTCTAGCTTTAAGGATTCTATCAACTGCCACACCCATGTTTAGCATTAGCATCGGGTCGTGCAATTCAGAAAGAGAAGGGCTGAAGAACTTCTCCGCCTCTTCTTTTGTTTCAATCCCTCTTTGGCTTAACACTTTTAGAAGGGTAGCCGGCAGGTCAAGTTCATTTGTTAAATTTTGTAGTATTTCTTCATTTGCGGGACTTTGATAACTCCAACGATAGTTCAAGAGTAAACACCTTATTATTTTAATTAGTGCAAATATACGAAAAGTTATTCAGACCTGTTCGAGAAAGTGTGTAAATTTTTACACACCCATCAAACTTAAGTAAATTATTGTTTCATCTTTGGTGGAATTGAATTAAATTTGTTTTTATCCAATTAACGACAAGCTTGTCAGTATCTAACAAATATTCTAAATTTGAGGACGGTCTTAGGCGTGAGAAGTTTCAACTAGCCCAAAAAAGAGTACGTCTTAGCACGGGAAACCAAGGGGATGAATCTTCGAACAAAGGTGTCATCATCTCAAGCACCGGCACTGTCAATCTCATAAAATCTTTGAACGGCATAATCTACGAAGGCAAAATTGGAGGAACTCTAAAGACTGAACACAGGAAATCTAATATAGTTTCGGTTGGTGACAGGGTAGGCTTTACACCCATTGGAGAACTTTCTGCCGGCTCTCAATTAGAGAAAGCAAGAATTATCTCAGTCGGCAAAAGAACAACAAAACTCTCTCGCCGCTCACCTCACAAAAAAAGCTGGGAGCATGTCATTGCCTCCAATGCCACACAGATGTTGATTTTCTTCTCAGCAAAGAATCCACACTACAACAAAAGACTAATCGACCGGTATTTGGTGACGGCAGTTTGTGGAGATCTTAAGCCCGTAATTTGCATTAACAAATGCGACTTGGTGAACAGCAATATAGAAGAGGATCTTACCGTTTACATTGAGCTTGGGTATCCAGTTTATTTTTTCTCACTCAAGAACAAATCTGGTGTTGAGGAAATAGAAAACATTCTCAAGCACAACTCTACCGTCATCACCGGTCCTTCGGGTGTGGGCAAATCCACATTTGTCAATCATATACTAAAATCTGATGAGCAAATAACAAATGAGGTGTCCCAAAGGACTTCCAAAGGAATACACACAACTTCCTACGTCAGAATGTTCGAGCTGGGTTGTGGGGGAAATATTATTGATACGCCTGGGATTCGTGAGTTTTCGCTCTGGGAAATGGAAACCGGCGAGCTGGCAACTTATTTCAAAGATTTCATGGAATTTGCTCACCTTTGCAAGTTCGCACCCTGCTCGCACTCGCACGAACCAGACTGCGGGGTCATTTGGGCGGTCGAGCAAATGAAAATTGATCTGGAGCGATATGAATCTTATCTATTGCTACTAGAATCACTCAATGCTGAGATTTGAGACAAAACCAGCACATATTTGAAAATATAAACAGCCCCAAGTTTTTTGGACTTGGAGCTGTGGTTTGTTGGTTAAACTTTCTTTTTTTGGACTTTATTCTTTAATAAAGATGACAAGCTAGCACTTCCAGGAGTTTCAGCAAAGAACATAATAGTCGTAAAAATAAAAAAAGCAACGACACTCTTATACATCGAAGCAAATATCACTGGTCTATCTGTAATTGCTATATGGTATGACAAAAAACTAATACCAAATGGTATTAACAAAAGCACTGTGGAAAGCACAATTAAGAATGCCAAAATAGACTTCCTGCTTGGCTTATTTAACAAACGCCTGAAATACTGAGAAAAAACAAATATTACCAGTAAAACCGAGACTGATGCAACAAATTCTAGTTTAGAATTAAAGTCAAAATAAAAATAAACTGACAAAACAAGAAATATTATGCTTTGATTTCTAATGCTTAATATATTATCTGTCAGGTTCATTTCCCCATTGCCCTGCCTGCTGAAGCAGCCCCGGCTGCACCAACTCCTTTTCTAATTCTTGCCTCCTGTCCAGAATTATTTCCGCTTTCAACATCTTCCAAATAAGCCGCACCCCAGCCAATTAGATAGCCAGCCGCATCTGCTGAAACTACTGCACCAATAGCTACTATAATTATAGCAAATTGTGGTTTACTCGCATTTTTCTTAACCTCTAGTAAATTCAAATCATCATAGGTTGAATACCAAAACTGTGCAGAAGATTTCATAATTTGAAGATAAGCCCCAGCCAAATCACCATCAGTAGTCTTTGTTTTATCTATTGAATTTAATTGAGACAGTAAAGAGTCTGCCTTAGCAACAATTAAATTTCTTTCGGTTAGCAAATCAATATTCATAGCAGGTATTGAATCTAAATATGCACGTGCTTCTTCAATAATTTGCCTTTCTGATAAAGAAAAAAGCGATTGTACATCTGGGTTTGACAAGATATCGTCAGCATCTTCGTTTATGTTAGAAGACATATTACCACTTAAAAACAATGTGTCTGCCCAAGATCTTATTTCCATGCCTATTGCACCAGCGGAGTACTCTGCATACATAAACGCGTCAATTTGATCGAAAACGTCTGATATTTCAGCACTCGTACTCATATCTTCATCATAATTATCCAACAAATCTTGACAAATAGCATTGTGCATATTTCCAGCATCATCAATAAGTGCTTGGCTTGGGTTTGTGATTGTACTGGAAGTTAATATTTGTTGTGAATCATTTTTCACATTCGTCATTTCTTTATCCTCCTCACACGAAAAAAGAAACAGAACCAAAGTCATGGTCGAAACGAGAATTATTTTTTGTAAAACATTTTTTTGTAACATTTTTTTGTAACATTTTATTACCTTTATTTTTGAATTTATGAAATTTATTTTAAAAAGTAGGCATAAATTTCTCATTTGCTAAAATATTTCATAAATTTGCAAGTGAGTT
>JAJRPT010000212.1 GCA_024280675.1 Bacteroidota bacterium | reverse complement strand
TGTAATGCCGAGTGCTTCGATGTGGCTTTTGATGTTTGGTGGCACCCAGCGGGGCGATCTTATCGAGTAGCGGTATTCGACAGAGCCTTCGAAGATTCCTTGGTTGCCCACGTATTTTTGCAAGAAGCCTAAGTCGTTGATACTGTCAAGGGCAGCGAGGTTTTGTTTTGTGTATCTGAGTTCTCTGGATTGCCAAGCACGGACTGAGTTTGCGCCTCCGGCAAAGAATTGTTTTTCTAGTGGAATGTATTTTTTTTCATTATCTCCAAAGAATATTCCTCCAGCACGAAATTTTAATCCTAGTACCGATTGGGATGTGAGCCTGGTGAAATGAACGGCTTTAAAATTTAATTTAAAATATTGAGCAAGCCCGGCCCATTTTCCAACTCCAGAAAAGAGAGCCATAGAGACTTCTGCACTCACTGACGCTTCCCATCCTTTTGTGGGCGAGAAGAAATCATTTCTCTTGTCACCAGAGAATGAAATACCAAAAATATTTGAGGAGAGACCAATGGGGTATTTTTTTGCAAAATCGTTAATATCTCTGTATAGATATAATGTTTCTAGTCTTTGTTCTTTTTCTTGTTCAGAGCTGGTGGTTTCGGAGTTGATGAATGCCTCGAAGCCATTTGGCGTTTGATTCTCGAAATCCCAGCGAATGACGACTTTATCGACATCTGAGCTTTTTTAAAGCTTAGCGGGAAGATGAATGGGACTCTGAATGAGTTGAGTGTGAAGAAGTTTTTAATTTGTTTTATTGAGTATTCAAGCGAGACGTTTGCCTTTGCTTTGACCCCTTGCCAGTCAAAGGAGAATAGGCTGGGGTTTGAGTATCCTAGTGATATTTTAAATTCTTTATCTTCGAGGCTGTATGGTTTTTTCCCGGTTAAGTCGTCGTAGAGCGAGTTTAATTGTCTTGTTGGATCTTGGAATAATATTTTAGATCTTATGTAGACATGTTCAGCTTTTCCGAACATATTCCTGTGAGAGAGTTCGCCACCTATTCCTCCATTTTCAATACTATTTTCTGTTCTGTTGTAGAAGACGCTAGATTCCCAATCTCTTAGCTTTCTGTACCTTGATACAATTACAAAGTTGAGCAATGAATCATTTTGAATATTACCCGATGAATTGGTGTCGATTGAGACATAATTGAATGTGCCCAGCGACAGTAAATTTCGTGTGCTTTGATCTATTTTTTCAAGAGATACCCAGTCGCCTTTTTTCCAAGCTAGTTGATTTAATTTTGCGGGTTTAACAACAGTTTTTTGCCCAGAAAGAATATCAAAATATTTTACATCGCCGAATTTGACTCTTTTTCCTATCTTGAATTTAATTTCAATATCGTCGGTCAAACTGCTTGTGTCTTTTGAGATGGGCAGAATCTCATATTCGGAGAAGTAGTAGCCATTATTTTTGAGGAATATGTTCATGTTAATGGCAGAGTGGATGAGTTTAGTTTCTCTAAAATAATCACCAGAGTCTATTTTTATTAAGTTCAATATGTTGGTGGCTAATTTTTTTTCTAGGGTTTCAAGCCCGAGGTATTTTACCGATCCGACTTTGAATCTACTGCCTTCATCGAGGTAGAATTTAAGTGTATTGGAATTGAGTAATGAGTCGTATCCGAAACTATGTTGAACTTCTACTTGGTGGAAGCCATTTTTATTGTAGTGGTTGATTATTGATTCTTTATCATTGGCGACTTGGTCCTTGTCATAGAGGCTGTACTCTTCTTCGAAAGGAATCAGTGATTTTTTGAGGGCAGTAATTATTTCATTGGGAGTGTATGGGTTTTCCAGAGCTTCTTTGTGGTATTTTTCTAGAAACTCGTGGAAGATGCTCAGGCTGGTTTCTTTTGAGACTATATTTTTTTTTAAATCTGAATCTGAATAGGCTTGATTTCCGACAAATTCAACATTATTTATGATGTATTCATTTGGAATGTTTTGAGATCTTAGTGAGTTGTGGCAGAAGAGAAAAATCAGCAAAGCACAGAAGACCACTGTGATAGTGACGAGTTTTTTATTTCTATATACTTTTTCTGTGTAATCAATAATATTGCTCATCGTCGTCGTCGTCGTAGAAATATTCTTCATTAGTCATATCTTCATATTCGGGCCAGAGGTCTTCAATACTTTCAATAAGTTCGTCGGTGGTTTCTAGTTCTTCTAGGTTATTAAGCACTTCTTGTGGGCAACCGGTACGGTTGGCATAATCGAGGAGTTCTTCTCTTGTGGAGGGCCAAGGAGCTTCTTCCAAGGTTTGTGCAAGTTCTGGTGTCCAAAACATAGAATTATTTCCTAATTTTTTATATCTTTATAATTTATTATTATGGGAGAATGAAACTGTGAACATTCTGCCCGCATAATGTTAAACACATCAAAATGCAAAAAGTTTCGTCAGGAGTGAAAATTAATTTTCCATTGTGCATTTTTCAGATTCGGCAAAGATAAAAAAATAGTTTGAAAGTCAAGCATTTTTTCTGATTGGGCAAACAAAAAAAAGCCCACCAGTAAAAACCGGCGAGCTTGAGTTTTAATTTTCAATTATCCTCAATCTACTTTGAACTCATAAGAAATATATGTCATTGTCACAAAACGGTACACTCCTTCAGTTTTTGTGACTACGTCTCGTTTGCCTCGCCCAGCTTGAATGGTCAAATAAGAATTGTCGGGAAAATCATCAAGTACAGAACTTGGGATTGTATATGAACCGTCATCGTCTGTTATCACACTCCAATTGAAATACACATCAGAATGTGTGGGATCTAAGCCTTGCGAAGCAAAAGAATTATATTCAACAATAATCGCCACTTTTCCATTTGGATTGCTTGGGTCTGTTTCCCACGTCAAAGTAAAATCTTGGCTATTGTCAATCGTGGGATAAGTTGCAAGAGTATTCGTACAAATAAATTCTTTTGGTATATAAATATCTTCATCGATTGCACTTACACCTATCGAAGAATTCCCCACCATCTTCCATTTTGCTGTCGCTCCAAAAGTAGGATTAAATACATAAGGGTAACCAGTGTGTGGATCAACTTTCGCCTCTGAAAATCCATAAGAGTAATAAGGATCAGGATCATAAGTCACGACAATATCAGCTATTGTTATATCTCCACCGTCTACTATTGTATTATGATACTTGTCTCCCCAAATCATTGCATATCCATATTGGTAGAAATCTTTATCGTTGCGTGATTGAACAGAACCCATCCAAAAATCTCCCATAAGAGTCCATTCTTTTTGCCCAGTAGTCGAAGTGATTAAATTTTCTATACTATTTCTCTCCTTGGAAATCACATCGGAACTATTATTACTAGTTTTCAAAGTAGCATCTTCTTCACATGCCACCAAAATCAAAATAGTTAACATTACATATATTATTTTATTTTTCCTTAATTAAATTATTTTACAAACATCCACAATCAGAAAGAATATTTTCATTGAACATTCAAGCACCGTGCCAATTAAAAATAATTCCATCCCATTTGGGAAATCAATGCGGGGCATACAACAGAAAATGTCTAAAAATATTAGAGTTTATTCTTTTGCCGAACATTTTCATTTCAAAGCTGTAAGTTTTGAGTTAAATTGTGAATTATGATTGGCAAAGCAAGAGAAATATTTTCTTTTTCCTCTCATCTGAGAAGCAAAGCAAAAGAAAGAGAAGCAGCAATAGGCAAAGCCACAAGCAATTGGGTTCGTCTCAATCGCTGGCTGGTCTTTTTATTTTTTGTGTCCACAAGTTCTTTGATGATTTTTTATGTAAACAATGTGTTGGTGGTCAATCAGCTTACAAAGGAGATTACTCAATTGCAAAGAAGCAAGCTTCGGCTAGAGAATCAGAACAATATGCTATTAAAAGAAATTACTCATCTGGAGTCAGCCCAAAGAATTTGCCCAATGGCTGAATCTATGAACATGATAAGGGGCAAGAAAGCTCCCAAGGTCATCAAAGCAAAAAAGGAACAGTAAATTTTTACCGATGTATAAAACTTTTCTAAATAAGATAAATTCTCTTCTTTCTGCTAAGCCAGAGGACGATTACCCAAGAGAAAAGAAGAAGTTCTGGAAGTTTTGGTTGGTGATTCTTTTTGTGAATATTGGTCTTGGAATTATTGCGGTGAAGCTCTTTCAGATTCAGATTTGGGATGGTGAAAAATACCAACAACTAGCAAAATCTCAACACCAAAGGCGTATGACCCTCCCCGCTGCTCGTGGTCAAATCTACGATAGGTGTGGGAATCTTTTGGCAGGAAATATTAATACGGTATCGGTCATTGTTGATCCTTTCCTGATAAAGAACCCTGCCGAAATTTGCCAGATAATCTCACGAGGCACAGGAAAATCATACCTTGAGCTTTACGCTCGTGCGACCAAGGAGAACCGCAGGTACGAACGTTTGGTAAGAGGTGTCATGCCCCATCTTATCGAGGAGCTTTATTCTATCAATGACAGGGGGCTATTGCTTATTAATGAGCCTAGCAGGTATTATCCCTATGGCGAAGCAGGGGCTCAGGTTATTGGGTTTACAGATTCTGACGGCAATGGTCTGAGCGGCATTGAGCTTCAATTTGATGAGGAATTAAGAGGCCAGGATGGTTATGTTGTGATGCAAAAAGATGCCCGGCAAAACCTCAGCGAATCTCCAGATTTCCAAAGATCTGAGCCAATCAATGGCAAGCATATTAATCTTACTATTGACATTGATCTGCAAAGGATTGTCCAATATGAATTATCAAAGGGAGTGGAATACTCCGATGCAAGTTCGGCAAGTGCGGTAGTAATTGAACCATCGACCGGAGATATTTTGGCGATTGCAAGTCACCCCTGCTTTGACGCAAACAAAAGAGAGACGATTAAGTCTAACAACAATAGGCTAAGGGCAATAACGGACGAATATGCTCCAGGTTCAACTTTTAAATTAGTGACTATTGCGGCATTACTCCAAGATAATATTGTCAATGAAGAGGATTCAGTCGATGGGTTTAATGGTGAGATGGTTTTCTCTTGGGGCAGGATAAAAGATGTAGCTGGGTTCAAAAAGAGTACATTCCAAAAATCAGTCTGGTCTTCTTCAAATATTGTGATGGCAAATTATGCCAATAAGCTAGAGGATAGAAGATTTTACAGTTATATAAGAGATTTTGGATTTGGCAATAAATTGGGTATTGATCTTCCGGGTGAAATTCCTGGTAAATTAAAAAAGCCAAATGAGTTCTATAATTCCACCAAACGGTATCTGGGTCATGGTTATGATCTGACGGCGACTCCTCTTCAGGTGGTGAATGCTTTTGCCGCCATTGCCAATGGTGGCGTGATGATGAGACCGCACATTAGCTCGAAGATATTTTCCTCCGAAGAGAGTATTAAGCAAGAAATTGAAATATTTTCTTCGGAGAAGATTCGCCGTGTGATTAGTCCGATAAATGCCAAAAGGGTGCGTAATTTGTTAATAGGTGTGGTCGATTCGGGATCTGGAAGAAACGCGCGAATCAAGGGTTTGAGAATTGCTGGCAAGACTGGAACATCCCAGAAGATTGGTGAGGGGGGGAGATACTCCAAGGAAGATTACGTGGCTTCATTTGCTGGCTTTTTCCCAGCAGAAGACCCTAGGCTGGCGATGATAATAATTATTGACAAGCCGAAGAAGAGTATCTGGGGCGGTTCCAATGCAGCACCAGTATTTAAACGAATCGCACAGAGATGGATGATGAGTAAAAATATTGGCATCAGTCCAGTTTTTGCTGGGCATGATTCGATTTTAACGCCAAACCTTTTGGGCATGGGAATCCTTGATGCGCGCGCCAGAGCCAAAGGATTGGGGATGAGTATTTCCTCAGACTCAAAATCAGGCATAGTATTTTTCCAAAACCCAAAGCCTATGCAGCTTGCCAAGAAGAGCGAAGCAATAGGAGTAACGCTTATGAATCCCAATGACTCAAGCGGTATAAATTACAAGAAATTGGATTTGCGTGGATTGTCTCTTCGTAGGGCTTTGAATATTTTACAAATTGCTGGGATAGAGTCTGAATTTAGTGGATCTGGTGTTGTC
>JAJRPT010000010.1 GCA_024280675.1 Bacteroidota bacterium | reverse complement strand
TTTTCTTCATCTCTGGGGCAAAGGATGTTTCTTCATTACATTTTATTTCAAACTCATGCTCAATGCGGTGATAATCTTTTGCTTCTATGACAACTGTGTATTTTCCCTCGCACAATTCAAGTGAGGCTTCGCCTCTGTCATTAAGTTTTGGATCTTCAACTATTCTGCCATCTTTTTTGATGATGACAACAGCGTCAGAAATTGGATTAGCTGGGCTTGAGCTTGAGTCTGTAAGCTGGATGTTGAAAACACCTTTGCAACAGTCTTCTTCTTTTAGCTCTGGAGTGATTAGGGTTTTTTCTTCGCACACGATGGTAAACTCACGCTCCATTCGCTGGAATCCTTCAACTTCGATTATCATTGTGTATTCACCTTCGCATAGCTGAGCGTTCCACACTGTATCTCTTTTCTTCATCTCGCCATCCATTACCTTCCTGCCATCTTGTTTGATTAGAATGTGGGCAATGTAGTTCCTTCCCTGCGTCTCGCCCGGAAGTATAAGAGTGAGGTCACCTTTGCAACAGTCATCAGTATTTACAAAGAAGTCATCTTCATATTGTTCATTACAATCAAGCTCGATAAAATATACTTTTTCACCAAAATCAGGATGGTTGAATACAACTTTATATTTGCCATCGCACAGCCCTTCAAAGAGAACGGCTAGATTATTTTCGACCTTCCCGCTGCTAATTTTCACTCCGTCTTTATAAAGGTCGAATACAGCACCATTGACCACGTCATTGTTGGTGGAATCTCTTGGAAGAAGAGAAATAGATCCTTTGCAACAGTCACTTGGATCTTTCATCCTTACTTCTTTTTCTGTAATCTCATCACATTCGATATCTACTATAATTGTTCTTGTTGGAGGGTAATCATCGTGAGAAATAACCACAGAGTAGGAGCCTTCGCAAAGGCTGTCTAGTTTGAAAGGACCTGATTCGGACTTATATTCACCAACAATATTATCATCTTTATCTATGATAACAATTTCGGCACCGACTACATATTGATTCATATTATCTTTGTCAAGTAAATTCAATACAAGGCCACCATAGCAACAATCCTCATCTTCGATCGGACTCATCGAAGCAATGAAAAGAGCTGTTTCGTTACAAACAAGTGTATCGCTCATCTTTACAGTTTGATACCCGTTGGCAGAAATTTTTGCAGTGTAGATACCGTTGCAAATATCTGAGAGATTTACTTCTCCATTTAAAACATCGGCCATAGGCTCAACATCGTGCTGGCCTTCGTAGTGGATAAGGTAATTTGCTTTGATTGAGTTTCCTGCCACATCGACAGCCGTTAAGTAGATAGCATTATTACAGCAGTCGTCTTCGTTTAGACCAGTGTAAACTAGATTGTAAATCTTAGTAACAGTTTCGTTTTCATCGCTCTCTTGGATTGTTATAAGGTCTGAGACGGGTTGATAAGAATCCCGGGTGATGTTTAATTTATACTCACCTGGGCAAACGTCATCATAGTTTAACTGACCATCGATTATCAAATCACTAAATTTTGTGGTTCTTTGTGGAAATAGTTGAATTACATCTCCATTTTGCGAAGTTAAAGTAATTGTCATTTCCTCAGACGGTGTGTATTTATTGCTTTCACCGTCCCGGTTGGTTTCAGTAAAGAGTAATTTTAAATTTGTCTGGCAAGATTCTTTTCTTTCGATGCTCACATACCAATATTCATCATCCTCGACTGGTCTATTAAAATCAGACAATGGTTTGTCTACAATATAATATTTGTCATTTTTGACGCTAATGTAAACAGTTTCAGGATCAACTGGAATGGCTTTAAGTAAGAATTTGCCATTTTCATCACTTGTGGCACTGTCTAAGAAAGCAAATTCTTCGCCTTGAAGCGAAGTGCCTCTTTTGCTAGCAATAACTTCTGCTTTCTGGTCGACAGTTCTAGCTATAACTGTTGTGTTTGGAATTGCAATGCCTTGCCCGTCTACGAGGTAGCCTACAATTTCTCTAGTTCCGTCCAAATCCACTGTCCCGTCTTCCTCACAAGAATAAATTGCGAAAGAAAGGACAAAAGCTGCAAATATCATCGACAGCCGTGAGCCATTAATCATTGAGTTTTTCATACAAGTAAACCTATAAATATTATAAAAATGTTTTTTCAATTACCCGAATAAACAGATTACTTTTGATTTTGTCACAGTGAGTGAGCAAAATAATTATAAATTTAGTTAGCTTTGTTCAGAAAAGCAACAAATTCTTCTTTAGAATTTGTGTATTCGATGGTAGAGATTATTTCCTCGCTGGGGGTGAGCAACACATAGAGCGGGAGTGCAATGGAGTTGAATCTTTCTAGCTGCATCTTTTTGTTAGAAAGTTCGGGTTCTTGTCTGCGGTCTGTGTATAATTTTACTTTTATCATGCCAGCCATAAGTTCGGCAACCTCAGACTGTGGAAACATATTTTTCTCCATCCAGCGACAGTTTGTGCATTGCCATCCAGTGAAATCGATGAACAATGTTTTATTCTCAGCTTTTGCAACTGCCAATGCCTTGTCGTAATTTTTATACCATTTTTGTTCTATTTTATTTTCAGAATTATTATTCAACATAAAAGAAGATTGATTCACACCGTAATCATTTGGTGGCATAAATGCGTCGAGTGTGCCTAGTGGCTTGCCCATCAGCCCAGTAAAGAGGTAGATTGTGATTGTGGCAAAGGTAACCGCCCACATTGCCCTCATGGCTCCAATTCTGTCTACATTCGAGTCTAGTTTAAATTTATAAAAGCCAAGAAGATAAATCACAACTAGAATTCCACAAGCTACCCAAATAGATATAAATAAATCACGTGTTATAAGCTCCAATCCCCAAGCAAGATCGACATTGGATAGGAACTTCACTGCTGCAGCAATTTCGATAAAGCCCATCACTACTTTGATATTATTCATCCAACCACCTGATTTAGGTAGGTTTTTCATAAGTGAAGGAAAAAGTGCTAGCAAGAAAAATGGAAAAGCAAATACAGTGGAAAAGCCAAGCATTCCAATCACAGGATAGAGCATATCACCGCCCGTCGATGATGCCATGAGAGTCGAGCCAACAAAAGGAACGGTGCAAGTAAACGAGGTGAGCGAGAATGTGAAGCCCATTAGAATAATCCCCATCTTCCCACCGCCTTGGCTCTTGGTGTTCATCATGTTTAGCAACTTTGTGGGGACTTGAATCTCGAACGCACCAAATAAATTAAAGGCAAATAAGATGAAGACAGCCGCCACCGCCATGTTCATCCATGGATTGGTTGCCATTTCCGAGACACCCGAGGGACCAGCAATCATGGATACAACTAGACCAATCCCAGTAAATGTCAATATTATTCCAAAGGCATACAAAACAGAATCAATGAGCCCGTTCGCATTAGCTTTTTCGGATCTTTTTGTGAAAAATGAAACTGTGATTGGAATCATTGGGAACACACAAGGTGTGGTCAAGGCGAGCAAGCCTTGAATCATTGCAAATATGAAAAAACCTAAGATTCCGCCCTCTTTTGCCTCTTCGATTTCTTTGTTTGAGTTAGTTTGGAAGACTTCCTCGGCATCTGCTTTATTGTTTTTTTGTGGGTATTGGAATGGAATGAAAGAAACTTCTGCTTCTTCAATTTCTTGAGGGTCAATATGTATATTATACTCAGTGGGGGGGAGACATTGCACGGTGTCACAAATCATAATGTAGACTTCAACAAAGGCTGAATCTTGGGCGAAGTCTAAGTCGCTTGTGGCAATGGCTCTTATCACATATTGGAATTTCCCATTGAAATAATTAATATCCATTTCAAAACCAGCATCGTATTTTTGCCCAGCTTCCGGTGTTTTGATATTGCCTATAATTTTTAAATTACCTGAAGGCTTTAACAAAATTTCTGTAGTGCTGGGGCCAAATCCGTCGCCTGAGAGTTGCTCGTCCAAAGTGTAGGTGTACCAGTAATCGTCCATCTCAAAGGAGAGCTGGATGTCAAACTCTTCCCCAGCTCTTGGAGCAGAGTTAGTCACCTCGGCCCTCATTCGTATGTGCTTGCTCTGGCTTTGGGCCTCGAATGAAAACAAAACTATAAAAAATAAAAAAAAGGCAAATCTTGCCAAAAGAAAATTCATTTATCCACCAGTTATTTCATTACACTAAAACGTAAAAATATTTACAAAGTTACTAAAGAAGTTTTTAAAAGGGAAGTGAGCGCAAAGGGTTTATAAATAAAGCAACTCTTTTATGTCTCTTATGTAATCATTTACCTGTCGTGTAAATTCTTTTAGCTCATCACGGCTAAAACTAAATTCGACAGTCCAGTCGTCGTCTTTTTTCCCGTGACCGGCAAGCCTTGTAAAGAGCAAAAGTGTCTTGAAATCTTCTTGTTTGTCATTTACTAAAGATGCAAAATAGGCATAAACCATCATTTGTAATTTATATTTTTGTGCTGTCTCTTTTGCATGATTAATGTCACGGACACGGTTGGATTTCCAGTCCCAGATTTCAAGCTCTCCGTTTTCTTTTTCTAACAATAAATCAATATTTGCAAGTAAAAAATCTTCCCCATAGGGCATTCTGAGCGAATACTCAGCAATAGAATTATGAATGTTCTTGATGTTTCGAGTGATTGTTTCTGTGGCCGCACAATTTAGTAATATTTCAATAGTGCTTTCCATAAGCTCTTCGCCCGGCAGGTGTTCATAAATTTGGAATTGTTTTCTCACTATTTCTGCAAGTTTTTCTCCGTCAATCTCGCCCGAAGCATCCATCCACTGCCGCAAATGTTCTAATGCACCATGTTGAATATTTCCCTTTAGTGTGCCTATTACTTCTTCCTTCTTTGATTCGGAGTTGTGGGTCAGCCCAAAGAATTTTTCATCTTTTTCATCAGGCAATCCAAGAATATATTTCCTTGTGTACTCCTCCCTGTCACTCAAGAAATTTGTGAATTTCGATGCTGAAAAATATTCGTCCTTTATTTTTGATATGATTGGTTGAGATAGTGTGATTTCTGCTTGGGTATTATGTTGAACCCTTGAATGCGGTATGACATTGCCTGTGGGTTCAACATCTGTTATCACTTTAATTTTTTGTGTGCAAGTCTTTGTTACTTTTCTATTTTCTTTAATAACCCCAATATCAGCTTTAATCTCAAAACCTCCAT
This sequence comes from Bacteroidota bacterium, assembly GCA_024280675.1. GTDB lineage: Bacteria > Bacteroidota > Ignavibacteria > Kapaibacteriales > UBA2268 > JAJRPT01. The sequence goes on along the minus strand of JAJRPT010000010.1, from coordinate 11,296 downwards.
TTTCTTGGCAATCAACTAATTCTATAATAGTCATGTCTAATGATTTTAAAATAAAATCTAAATACTGATTTTGATTTATTGTGTATCCATCTTTTTTAGTTTTTACTTTCGCTACAAGATATAAATTCTTTTTAGCCCTGCTCATGGCTACATAGAGTAGACGTTTTTCTTCGGCAAGTTCCAATTGCTTGTTTTTTGTTTTCCCATAATAGGAAAATGTTGATTCAATCTCTTGTTTTCCCTCGCCCAAAAAAATGTCCCAATTAAATACCAAGCCAGCTTTGTCCGACAACATAGTGTTGCCACTCTTATTTCCACCCTTTGAGTTGTTGATGCCAAGCAGAAAAACATGTTCAAATTCAAGTCCTTTTGCAGAATGAATTGTCATGATTTTTATTTTACTATTGCTAGGTTCAGAAGCAAACTCTATTTCAGTTTTTGTATCTTTTAGAGAGTTTAACCAGCTCAGAAACTCATAAACATTGCTTGAAATGCTGCTAGAGTTGCTAATTAAAAATTCTTTAAAATTCTCAATGCTCTCATGCAATAGATTTTCATTAAGCTCTAAATTCTTAGTATTTTCTCTCCAAGAACTTCCGTCAATAGCCCTGTCGATAAGCTCAGAAATGCTGAGAACAAGTGTGGCATCACTCAAATATTGCAATAGCTTGCATGCCGTTCCAAGTCTTGAATCACTAGAGTTTTTGGAAAGGGATTGCATCTTTTCCCAAAGAGACTTTTCATCACTATAGTTTTTGTGCAATGAAATATCAAGAATTAGTTGATCACTAAAATAGAAAAAATAAGATTTCAAAAGACAAGAGAAGTTTTCATTATCAAGCGGATTCTGCAAAAACGTGAGAAGAAAAATAATATCTTTGATTTCTTGTTTTTCGAGCAATGAACTTTTGCCACTAAATTCAAATTCAATCCCAGAAGCCCTTAACCCAGCAAATATAGATTCGATATGAGTTTTACTTCTTATTAAAATAGCAATTTCGCTTGGGTTTGTGCCACGGATTAATAAATTCTTTATTCTAGCGGCAATCAAATCGTATTCACTTTGAGTAATTTTTTCATTGTCATCTTCATCCCTATTAGAATCAACAATCGAAAGTAGAAATTCAATAGCTGTGTCACCATCGCCCTCGGAGTCCAAGCCACACACAATATCTTCGTAGCCAACATCATATTCACTTTTATTTAATCCCATAAGATTAGAAAAAATATGATTGAGCCAAGAAGCAATTTTGCGTGAAAATCTATATGATGTCGGAAGTTCAATCATTCCGAGCGTCTCTTCTGGGCTTAGTGAAGAGTTCGCTTGAGCGTTCAAGATATTGCTTTTATTAATACTTTTCAGTAATTGTTTTGCTGAGTAAAAAATTCGCACATCGGCATTCCGAAAGCCATAAATGCTTTGCTTAGGGTCGCCAACAATAAATAATTTAGTTGAATTATCCTTTAGGATAAAATTTCTGAGGATCTCAAACTGAAGAGGACTTGTGTCTTGGAACTCGTCAATCATCATAACTGAAGCCCCAGACACAATTTCATTTCTTAGCCTGTCGTCTTCCAATAATTTCTTTGAATAACTTATCATATCGTTGAAATCTATCAGATTATTATATTTCTTATAGCTCTCAAATTCCTTATTAATATTGATTGCCATAAGAAATATTTCCTTGCCCGCACCGAATACTAGCTCGTCATTGCCGGCATTCTGAAACGATTTATAAATCTCTTCCATTGAAGTAGCCAGAGCATTAAGCTGTTCTTTTACTTTTGGAAATTCTTTAGACAATTTGTTTTGAATAAAACTTCTCCCAGCCTTCATCTTAATAATTTTACTAATATCAAGACTTTCAAAGAAATTTTTAGGCTTCCTTGCCGTATTTATTTTGATTCTTATATCATCAAGATTTCTAAAAGCATTAGTATAGTTGGCAACATCACTTGGTTTTTGTGGCGGAAGTGAGTCAAATAATTCTCTGCAAGTTCCTGTAAATTCCTCAAAAGAGCTCTTAAATAAATCTAATAAGTCATTGTAAATTAGTTCAGATACAGAATGAAAATCGTTTGAGTAAAACTCGCTCAGTTTAAATAATTTTTCTTGATCATCAATTATTTTAATAATATAATTTTCAATAAACTCAATTCCAAACCGGTGAATAAGAGGCAATAGATTTGATTTGCTGGCCTGGTTTTGAAGAGATTCTGCTAAATAACTTCTAGTAATCTGAAGCAGAGCTCTACTGTGGCTAGATGAATCATTGTCAAAATTTGAGAAGAAAAGATCTGCATTGCTTGCATTTTCCAACATTAAAGAAGAGCAAAAACTGTGGATTGTGGATATTCTAGCCGAATCCATCCCGTTTCTAATTTTATACAATATTTTTAGTTTATCTCTGTTCTTTTCATTATAAATTTTATTTTCAATCTCTTTAATAATTTTTCTTTTCATCTGTGCAGCCGCCGCGTTGGTGAACGTGAGCGCTACAATTCGAGCGGGGTCGTGGTTTACGCTTCTGTCATTTTCTAGCAGATAAATGTACTTATGGGAAAGAATCGTTGTTTTCCCCGAACCTGCATTTGCCACAAGACAGGAATGCCCCTCGCTTTCCAGTGCAATATTTTGTTCTCTATTTAACATAATTTATATTTTTTTTGTATTTAGAATAATCTTTGCTTAATTTTGGAATCAAATTAATCGCGGGATGGAGCAATAGGTAGCTCGTCGGGCTCATAACCCGAAGGTTACAGGTTCGAGTCCTGTTCCCGCTACAAAGACGCAACTAAGGGAATCTTTATTATAAAGGTTCCTTTCTTTGTTGGAGCTGGTCAATCACACCAAAGCACACAATCATAATCCAAATATAATCTTTTATTCGGGCAAAAGCAAGTGGAACGCACCGCTTCCTTTCTTCTTGTTTCCACTTACATGAAATAAGATGGCTTACAGAAAATTCCTCATTTGGCAAAAACTTTAATATATCCATCGCATAACCAATTTGCAATTGCTTGCCTATTGGTGGGCAGAAGAATTCGTTGTTGATCACGGAAATTTTTAATATTGCCAAGCTCAATAAATGTTACAGGTGGAATTGTGTTGTTGAGCATGTATAAATTTCTAGTAGAGACAGACCCTTCATATCCTCTGCCGGGTTGAGCCTTGTGGTATTTTGCCTCAATTGTTTCGAGCAATGAATCGCATATTTTCTTGCCCTTCTCCGACCCTTGTGCGTAATAGAAAAATATGTCAATCTGTTTTTTGCCAGTCGGTCGAGAATCAACGTGGATGACAACGACATGGTGTTTCTGGTTGCCAAATTGCTTTTTATGAAAGAGATTATTTACAATGTTTGCTCTTTTTTGTAGCCTCTGCCTCTGATCTGGTGGAATGGCTGAACCACCCAGATAAAATTCATCATAAGAGTTATTCAGAATTTGCTCGTCACGAATGCCGTCATTTGGGTCTTGGACAATGAAATGAACATCGGCACCATGTTGGATTAGCTTTTTGCCAAGGCGTAAAATGATGTCATAGGCATATTCATCTTCGTGGAGTGAATTGCCATCTTTTTGGCCAATAGCCCCTGGGTCGGGACCTCCATGACCTGTGACAAGATGGAATGTGATTCCACCCAACCTGTGAGTTCGTTCCTTTACTATTTCATTTTCTTTGCCAAGAATTGGAAATGTGCGTGTTCGGAATTTGGGCTTAATGGCTTTTTGGCTTGTATCTTTTCCTTTTCCAACAAGGGTGAGAACTCTTTCTTTCTCGAACTCATAGACTGGAACCCAGAGTTTATTATCTTCTCGGAAATCGCTAGGCTTTGCCCCCGTTTTCGAGAGTGATTCATTGTAGTGTTGAATCAGAAGTGCATAATCATAATCTTGGATATTGAGGGTTGAGCGGATTGATTTCCCGTCGTAATCATAGATGAAGATGGGCAGAAGATATTTTTTGCTGAGGATTAAACCTCCACCGGCGTCAAGTTTGTTTTTATTTAGCTCACGAAATAACTGAGTGTTGCTTGGAGACTTTGAGATTAAATATCGCTTAAAAAGTACATCCAGACCGTCCCCATCTTTTATTTCGACGAGTGGGTGTTCTTGTCCAAATAAATTTGAATAAAATAGGAAAAATAAAAACAAAACAGAAAGATAGGCGTTTATCACTTTATGAAAATAATTTAAAATTGTTAAAAAATACTGATTCCGAAATCATTAATATGTTTCTTTAAAGCTTCATTATCTATTTGTTTGTAGATAGAAATATCAAACTTGTAAGGTAGGTCTAATCTTTCTAGGTCTTCTTCCAACTTGAATGTATCACGAAGAGTTAAATTATTTCCAAGCAATGCTAAATCAATATCAGAGCCATTTTTATAAGTTCCAAGGGCACGAGAGCCGTAGAGAATCACACCAGTAATTTCTTTGTTTAGCGAACATTGGGCAACTATCTGTTCAAATACTTTGTCTTTTAAGCCGTATTTCATTGCTCTTCCAGAGGATTTAATTTTCTTTGTTTGTTGGTGTTTACCGCTTCTGAGAGCTGAGACAAAGCTTTCCTGTAATTATCAAACCTCTGAATCCAGCGCATATTTTCACTCGGCATATTTTTAAACTCCAGAAATAATTTGTGTCTAACATTATATCAAAGCTCTTCCCAGACACCCATCCCCATGAATTTTGCCCTGCGTTCGGAAAGTAATTTTTTTATGCTTTTCTTGCCCAACATTGCGAGTTCTTTTTTAATTTGAGTCCTCAGTGTTTGGTAAATTGCTTCTGGATCACGGTGGGCACCACCAACAGGTTCTGGGATAATTTCATCAATGATACCAAATTTCAGAAGATCGGGTGCTGTGAGTTTCAAGGCTTCGGCTGCTTGTTCTTTGTAATCCCACGAACGCCAAAGAATTGATGAGCAAGATTCGGGTGCGATGACCGAATACCAAGCGTTCTCTAGCATCAAAATTCGGTCGCCAACGCCAATTCCAATTGCACCACCTGAGGCACCTTCGCCAATGTTGATGATGATTATCGGAACTTTGAGCTTTGCCATCACAAGCAGGTTGTCGGCTATGGCTTGTGCTTGACCACGCTCCTCGGCTTCAATTCCTGGGTAGGCTCCTTGTGTATCTAAGAAAGTGATTATCGGGTGACCAAATTTTTCGGCAAGTTTAAAAAGACGCTGAGCCTTGCGGTAGCCCTCTGGGTTGGGCATACCAAAATTACGGTAAAGATTTGACTTTGTGTCTTTTCCTTTCTGATGACCGACAAGCATTACCGCTTGCCCCTCGAACTTTGCCATCCCTGCCATAATCGCTGGGTCGTCACGGAATTTCCTGTCTCCGTGCAACTCAATAAAATCATCAAATATATTTTCTATATAATTGTTTGTGATAGGACGTAAGGGGTGGCGGGCAAGTTGGACTCTTTGCCAGCGTGTAAGATTTTGATAAATGTCCTCTCTTAAATCTTCCACCTTCTGCTCCAGTTCTTTAATTTGTACTGAGAGATCAACTCCCCCGAATGAACGCATCTCATCAATTTTGGCTTCTAGTTCGGCTATCGGTTTTTCAAATTCTAATGTTATTGTTTTTGCCATTTTTTTGTTAATTTATGTTTCTAAAATATGATTTGAGAATAATTTCCAAATCGAATGAAAATGAAAAGTTATTGTCATAAAATTCATTAAGATTATGTGTGTTCTCAATGCTTAATTCACTTTGATTTGAATTGCTAATCCCAGCAAAACTAATGATACCAGGCTTTGAGAAATATTTTTTCTGATTCAAAGGGAAAACTCCCACAAGAGATTTTCTGCCAGCAAGAACGTCTTTTATATCTTTGAAGGAAATGTCCCACTTCTTTTTTAGCAAATATATAAAGGGAAGACCGAAAGTCAAAAGAAATATGGAAAAACTAATGTCGATAAGTCTTTTGAGAAAACGAACCCTAAGGAAAACAAATGGGCTCTTGGCAATTAAATTATGGTCAATCGTGCTTCTGAGAATCTGTGATGTGATGAAATCGTCTTGGGATAGTACAGAGAAAATGTCTGGTAATTTCGAGACGGATTGTCTAAGCTCTTTTTCAATAACTTTTGTGCTGATGTTTTGGTCTGTGATTACAATTTCGGTGAACTCTTGCTCTTTTATACTTGCAATTAGGTCAGAAACATCGTTGCCAGATATTATAGTGATATTATCGAATAAATTATTATTGCCTTCAAGATATTGTTCTATTGAGCGATTAACTTCTTCATTTCCAAAAAGTAGAATGCTCTTGCCGTTGTTGCTAGAATAAAACTTTCTGCTCAGGGAAAACCTTAAAATACTTGCTGGGATTAAATACATGAAAGTGGCGAGCAGTAATACTTTTCGGCTGAGATCAAAGCCGTGGATGAGGTAGGTTAGAAAGCCAGCCAGGAAAAAGGTGGCAAAAGAACTGATTATGTTTTTACGAACCGATGGCTTGTCCTCGAAATATTGACCAGAGAAAAATTGTGAAATGAGTAAAAAAGAGTTGATGATGATTAAAAATATATAAAGATTCTCTTTTGGATAACCCTCCCAGTATCCGAACCTGATTTTATTTGAGAGTATAAAGCAAAGGCTAAAAACTATTATATCGAACATAATAAAAAATAAATCTATTCTGTACTTGTTCGCATAAGAAATTAGTGATCTTGTTTTTATTCCGGCTTTTAAAAAAAGAGAAAATATGCCATAATGTTTGTAATGTTTTTTGGCAAATATTTCCATTGCCTGGTAGAAATGTTTTATTTCATTTATTGTTGAGCGTTTGGTACTTTCGCCCTTGTGGTGGATTATCTCAGTTGAGTGGACATAATCTACCCTCCATCCCTTTTGTTGCAACCGGTAGCAGAAATCAAGATCTTCTCCATACATGAAGAAATCTGGATCAAAGCCCTTAACACTAGCAAGTGCTTCTTTTCTGATGAACATAAATGCTCCAATGAGCGCGTCCACGGGGTAGGTCTGGTCCACCGATTTGTAACTAAGATTATAGCCCGAAAAGAGTTTAGAGTTTGGGAATATTGAACCTAGCCCAAATAATTTTGAAAAAGAATTCCAAGGTGTTGGGAAACCTCTTCGGCAAGCAAATTGGAAAGAGCCGTCTGTGTTTAATACCTTGCAACCAGAGGCACCAACTTCCTTGTTATTTCCCATATAATCAAGCATAACGCTTAATGTATCTTGATTAATTTCAGTGTCTGGATTCAAGACTAGAATATAATCACCGCTTGATTTTGCAAAGCCAATATTATTTGCCCGACCAAACCCAACATTTTCTTTTAATGAAATGAAATTAACATTGGGGAACTTTGGTTCAAGGTATTGACACGAACCGTCGCTTGAATTGTTGTCTACTACAATAGTCTCAACATCCAATCCTTGGCTTGCTATTTCAATAGTTTTCAAGCACTTATAAAGGAAATCCTTCACATTATAATTTACAATAACTATTGATATTTTCTTCATACAGATTTCTATCTTAGGCTTTCTTGACTTTAATAATTCCAAGGGCAAGTTTCCACACCAAGAAAACAGCTTCCCAGATGATGTCCTTGCTCATCTTCGACTCTCCTTCTATTCGGTCGATGAAAATGATTGGAATTTCTTTAATCCTGCCGCCAAGTTTCCACATTCTGAAATTCATCTCGATTTGGAAGCCATAGCCGTTGGTCTTCACCTCCGCAAGATTAATTTTCCGAAGCATATCGGCTCTAAAACATTTGAATCCACCAGTTGCATCTTTGATTTTCATGCCAGTTACTTTCTGAGTGTAGACATTGGCAAAATAGCTAAGAAGAAGTCTTTTGAGCGGCCAGTTCACCACATTCACCCCAGATATATAGCGAGAACCGATGACTAAATCATTTTCTTTGATTGCCGAGAGAAAGTTTGGTATTTCTTCTGGATTGTGCGAAAAATCTGCGTCCATTTCCATTATAAAATCATAATCACGTTCGAGTGCGTAAGCAAAGCCAGCACAATATGCCTTGCCAAGGCCTTGTTTTCCTTGGCGTTCAAGAATGTGAATGCGAGAATTGGAGCTTATCATGTTTTTAACAATTTGCCCCGTTCCGTCTGGTGAGTTATCATCGACCACTAAAATATCTACAGAATCTATGACATCAAATATTTTGTTAATAATCTTTTCAATATTTTCTTTTTCGTCGTAGGTCGGAATTACAATTATTGTTTTCAATATTTTCCTAGAATTTCTATTTATTAAGCTCGTTTGCTACTTTTTCTGCTATTTCTACACTTACCCTGAGTTGAGCCTCTTTGGTAGATGCACCAATATGCGGACTTACACTAACGTTTTCTAGGGCAATAAGTTCGGACTGTGCGTCGGTACAGGGTTCATTCTCAAATACGTCCATTGCTGCCGAAGATACTTTTCCGCTCAACAAGGCATCCAGCAAAGCAGATTCGCTCACCACTCCGCCACGGGCACAGTTGATTATCATCACACCATCTTTGACCATTGCAAATTCCTTTTCTCCAATTTCTGGCGATTTGTCCTCCGAAAGTGGGATGTGAACGGAGATAATATCTGATGTTTTGAGTAGCTCCTCTTTTTTTACCATCTTGATTCCAAGGTCATTTATTTGATGGAATTTATTATAGGCAATAACATTCATCATCAGACCCTTGCCCCTGCGTGCTACTTCTTTGCCAATTGCTCCAAGCCCAAGAATACCAAGGGTTTTGCCAGTGAGTTCCCTACCCTTTGAGTATTCTTTTTTGTTCCATTCCCCAATTTTCATAGTAATGTTTGATTGGTTGAGAAAGCGTGAAAGTGAAAAAATGTGACCAAGAGCAAGTTCGGCAACAGACACAGACGAGGCTCCTGGTGTGTAGAGGATTTTGATTCCTTTACTTTTTGCGTAATCAAGATCGATATTGTCTAGCCCAACTCCAGAGCGTGCTATAACTTTTAGATTGCCAGCGTCGATAACATCTTGCCCGACCTTGGTTGCCGAGCGGACGATGATTGCGTCATAACCCTTAATGTTTTCAATCAATTCTTGGTGCGGGAAGAATTGCTCAGTGATTTCAATTCCTGCATTTTTTAATATTTCAGCACCTTCTGGTGCTATTCCGTCAGATATAAGTACTTTCATTTTTCTTATTATTTATGTGATAATATAATAAATATTATTTGAGATTTTTCCTAATGGGAAAATTAAGCAATTATAGGCATTTATAATAATAATATGTCTAACTTTTATACCAACGTGTAATTCTAAAGTTGAAGTTTATTAAATTTGCGATTAATCATATTTTTTTTAGTGGAATAATAATGAAAATTTTAATTGCTTTAATTATTTTAGTAGCACACTCTTACGCCAGGGCTGGTGAGGCACAAGAAATTATTAAGAAGGCTCAAGAGCTCTCTTTTAGCCGTGCAGACTCTGCTCTTGCGTTGTTAGATGAGGCTTATTCCCTGGATCCAAATCCTGATTTTATCTACCAAAAAGCTGTCATACTCTACGGGAAATATAAATTTAATATGGCAAGCAAAGAGCTACTTGAAATTAAGGATAGTGAGGGGACACGTGATGAGTATTTCAGGCTGCTAGGAGCTTGTTACGATCTTCTTGGCAAAAAGAAACAAGCAAGATATTTCCTCAACGAAGGGCTGATGAAATTTCCAAAATCTGCCAAGCTTTACTATGAGATGGGAGTGATTGAATTGGGAGAATCAAGGCTGAATGAGGCATTGAAAATGTGGGGCAAAGGAATTTACTCTGAGCCAGCATTTCCGGGGAATTATTATTATTTGGCAAAATATTCTAAGAATAAAGTCAATTCAATATTATTCTCTGAGTTTTATTTAAATTTAAGTGCCACCGAAGGAAAAACCAAAGAAATAAGCAAGTATCTTTACAGTATCTATGAAGAGCTTATCAGCCAATATGCCAAAAATCAAGATATTAACCTGTATTCTGAAATTAGCCCAGAAGATGAGGATGCAATGAAATTTGCGTTTGAAAGGACTTACAAGAAAATAATGTTAGAGTGCTTAAAAGAGTTGAGTTTAAGTAATGCGAGCCTTGAGAATATTAATAAGCTGAGGACTAGGTTTTTGGAGAAGTGGTTGGATGATGATTACAATATCCACTACCCAAATGCAGTGATTGATTACTGGGAACTAATCCAAAAAATGGGATATTTCCACTCGTATAATTATTTAATTCTCTCCGAAGGTAACAGAAGTGAACTTGATACTTTTATTCAAAAGAACAAGAAATCACTACAAGAATATGCCAGGTGGTCAATGTCTAAGCCATTTGAAATAAATGACTTAAACTCATTTTATCCCAATAAATTTGAGGACTAATGAAAAAATGTATTTTCTTTGATAGGGATGGGATTATTAACCGCCGACGGGTGAGTGATTATGTTAAGAAATGGGATGAATTTGAATTTCTGGATAAATTCTTTGAAATCTATAAATATTTTAATAACCAAGATTTTTTGAAAATAATAATTACAAATCAGCAAGGCGTTGGCAAAGGGCTGATGAGCATCGAGGATTTGGACGATATTCACTCACGAATGCAAAATGAAATAAAAAGCAGAGCTTCCTTTGGCTTTGATGATATTTTTTATTGTACCTCGCTTGCCTCAGAAAATAGTCAAAGAAGAAAACCTAGACCGGCAATGATATTGGAAGCTGCACAAAAGTGGAATATTGATTTAGGGAAATCCTGGATGATTGGCGATGCTTTGACCGATATTGAGGCTGGGAACTCTGCTGGATGCAGAACAATTTACATTGGCAAAGAAGTTCCAAGGAAGTGTGACTATGCTTTTAGAGATTTGAAAGAGCTTGCTTCCCACATAACAGAAATTGATTTCTAAAGATTTGTGAGTTTTCGTAAGTTGGGACTTGTGTTTTGATAAAAGAATTATAAAATAACAAAAAAATGAAAATATCTTATAAATGGCTCAAAGAATTAGTTGATTTTGATATAGAACCTTTTGCTCTTGGTGAAATGTTCACATCACTTGGTTTTGAACTTGAGGAAATTATTGATTTCAAAGCAAAGTATGATGGATTTGTGACTGCAAAGGTGGTTGGTAAAAAGCCACATCCCGACGCTGGCAAACTCTGGCTTTGCAGGCTTGAGTATGGAGACAATTCTCAAGTCGTGGTCTGTGGTGCACCCAATGTTGAGCTTGGGCAAATTGTGATTTTGGGGCTAGAAGGGGCTACCGTCCCCGGCGGTGGATTTAAGCTTGGCAAA
>JAJRPT010000211.1 GCA_024280675.1 Bacteroidota bacterium | reverse complement strand
GGGGGGGGGGTAATTATACTTCGTGCCATATTTTTTGCGGCTGGGTCTGAGGCTCGGGCGGAACTTTGTCGGAAGGATTCTCTCACAGCATTTGTCGTTGTAGGAGGATGTCAGTATAGTGTGAAAGTATGCTATGATTGTGCACCCTATGCACCAATGGCATCATTTCGCATTTATGAATTCTATCAAACAGATACAAGCTGTGTTCCAACTATTGGTGAGAATGAAGTTGTGTCTGCACTTTCCGATGAAATTGCGAGTAATTTGGATTATTACTTTGCCGGCGTTCTCAACTGTAACCTAGCATACCCTCCGTGTGGAAGCGGTAATTTTTCTGAGTGGTTGGTGTTTGAAGCTAGGTGCTGGATGAAGTGGAATTATAATGGCACAATAGTATATGCTCCTTCCTGTGATGGAGGTGACGTGAATTGTATGTCACTTTACTATTATTGTTTTGATGGATCAAATGTCCAAAAATCTACTGCTTGGAACAGCTTGAGTGGTGATCCAGATCGTTGCCCGCTATCAGTACATCAAATACCTGACCCACCTCTAGGGGAGACGAGCGACTGTTTTTATCTTGATACGGATTGTGACTAGTAATTTTTTTTAATTCAAAGGCTACTGCTTTTCGGAGCAGTAGTTGTTTTTTTTTCATTAAGCAAAGAGTTTTCCTCATGCCAAAAATTAAACTTACAGTTTTAACCCAACTATTATTAATAATATCAGTCCAAACAGCTCTAACCTGCGGAGCATTCTACCAAATTCCCCAATCAGAAGTTGATGAACTTAACATTTTCTACGAAGCAACAGGCGGTAATAACTGGCATAATAATGAAGGCTGGACGAATTTATCTGCATTAGTTTCTTCTAGTTTCACTCCCTTAGGCATAACATTTGGTAATTTAGAGATTATTAGCTCAAACGAAAGTGCCACGTTTTACTCTGCAAATGTAACTGAGATTGACCTTTCAAGAAAAACACGTGAGGTAACTTTTCCAACTGGAAATAACTTGAGGGGAGAAATACCAAACTTAAAATTACCTAAATTAAAGGCATTAAAATTGGGAAGTAATGAGTTGAGCGGTGAAATTCCTGAATTTAATCTGCCCAATTTAGAAAATTTAAGTTTGCCTAACAATAATTTTACAGGTGGAATACCTGAGTTAAACTTAGACAAACTCGAATATTTTAGTGCAAGCAATAACCAACTAACAGGAACAATCTCCAATATTAAGTTACCAAACCTAAAATATTTAATACTTTATCGTAATAGTTTAACGGGCGAGATACCCAACTTTGACATGCCCAAACTTGAACAATTGAACTTAGGCAATAACAAGCTAACAGGTGAGATACCCAACTTTGACATGCCCAATTTAATATCTTTATCACTTGGTCAAAATGAATTAACAGGCTTAGTTCCAAACTTTGATTTACCTAAATTAGAACACTTAACCTTGCTTTACAATCAACTCAGTGGCTCAATCCCCAATTTCAATCTGCCGAATTTAACTAGTTTATCACTTAGCTTCAATGAATTAACAGGTTTAGTACCAAACTTTAATTTACCGAATTTAATTGGTTTATATTTAGAAAGTAATAATCTGACTGGCGAGATTCCAAGTTTTAATTTCCCAGAACTTAATGCTTTATACCTTGAAAACAATGAATTAACAGGTACAATTCCAAGTTTTAATTTCCCAGACCTTAAGTACTTACATTTAGGCAATAACCAGCTCACAGGTGAGGTGCCGGACTTTGACTTACCAAACTTAGAGTTCTTGATACTTGATAGTAATCAGTTTACTGGAGAAATACCAGATTTTAATTTGCCAAAATTGACCAGATTAAACTTACAGAATAATCTTTTAAGTGGTGAAGTGCCTGATTTTGATATGCCAAAATTATTCAAATTAAGATTGTTTGAAAACCAGTTTACTTTTGGAGAACTTGAGGTAAATATAAATAAAGCATCTTTGTATGTCTACGCCCCCCAAGACACAATTTTGCCAATCGAACAAAATGACGATGAATTAGTCGTAAATGTGGATGGTTCGGCAAATAAATATCACTGGTTTTTGGGCGAGCAGAAGTTGGGTACAACAGACGAAAATGCTTTCACACCGCTCGAAGATGGAATTTATAAGTGCAAGGTAACAAACGACTTACTGCCCGATTTGACACTCAGCTCACACACAATCTCGGTCACAATATCTGGAATCGCAATCGAATCCGAAGACCGATATTTCTCATATCTCTACACATCACCACCCTATCCACAGCCGGCAAATCAGCAAGTACGAGTGCCGATATATTGGCGACTCGGCAATGCCGTAAGCCCTGACAATATAAAGATATACAACGCAATGGGTGTTAATATTGACCACATTGTGGCACAAGAAAACAGAATCACAATCACCGAATCATCATCAATCAATGGCGAAATAATCTGGGATGCAAGCGGCATGGAAGCGGGCGTATATTTCCTCGAAATCCGCCACGGGACATCCACTCGGTATGTGAAAATAATGTTGGAATAGCTCATTTTATGAAAAATAAATATTTGCTGAGCATAATTATTTTTTTGCTTATATTTAACTTTCCAGTTAATCAAAATAAAATATAATTTAGGTTCAATATAAATTTCTTATTGCTCTCGATTTTGCTGATGACAATAACATCCTGCAATAAAAACACAGGAAATCAAACTGATGACGTTAAGCCACCAAGCAATTCGCCCTACATCTACATCCTAGGCATAGCACAGGATGGCGGGCATCCTCATGCGGGTTGCGAAAAGAAATGTTGTGCAGATATTTGGGAAGGTAAGCAAGGTCATTTTACTACATCTTTTGCATTGATTGACCCTGAGAATAAAAAGTATTGGCTTTTTGAGGCTAGCCCAGATATTAAATACCAACTGAATATGCTCAAAAATCATCTCGGCGAGGGCTATAAGAAAGTACCCAATGGAATATTTCTGACTCACGCCCATGTTGGTCATTATTCGGGCTTGATACATTTTGGCAAAGAAGTTATGCAAAGCAAAAGTGTTCCAGTTTATGCAATGAGTAAAATGAGTAATTTCTTGAAAACAAATGCTCCGTGGAGCCAGCTTGTAGATTTGCAGAATATTAAAATACGAGCCTTGCGTGAGGGCTTTCCGATAAAGCTTGCTAAGAATATTTCTGTTGAACCTATTGTTGTGCCACACCGAGATGAGTTTTCCGAGACGGTTGCCTTTGATATTAAAATTGCTAGCAACAGAGTTGTATTCTTGTCAGACATTGATAAATGGGAACATTGGAGCCAGTCGATTAAAGAGCTGGTAAAAGATGTAGATTTTGCATTATTGGACGGGACATTTTACGACTCTGGCGAACTTAATGGTAGAGACATGAGCGAAGTTCCTCATCCATTTGTAGTGGAGAGCATGGAATTATTCTCTGACTTAAAAGCAGAGGACAAGAGCAAAATCCATTTTATTCACCTAAATCATACCAATCCACTTCTGAATAAAAAATCAGAGCAATACAAGAATCTGATAAAAGAAGGCTATAAAGTTGCAAAGCTAGGTGTGTTGAATTAGTCTTTTAGTCTTGATTTATTGGGGGGGGGTGGGGGACGAGAGGCGATGAGGACACGGTAGAATCTTTTTGGTTTATTTTATTTTTCTTTGGCTTGTAAATCTCTTTTAGAGAGGAGCGAACAGAGTCAATCATAATAAAGAAGTCCTCTTTATCTTCACTTAAATCAATCATTATTTTCCTAAATTTAGCTTCGGAGAGTCCTTTTGATTTAAGAATAGAATCTACTTTTTGGTTTGCCAAAAGTGAGTCTAGTGTGGACTCCCTTGCAATTATTATATCTTTGTAAGTGCTGAGGAATACTTCGTAATTCTCATCCATATTATTTCCACAGGATGTGGTGAATAAAACAGTAACAGAGATCATAAATATGCTCAAGAAACCACGCATTTAAAACTCATAAAATAAATTATTCATTTGCCCATAAACATAGGAAAGCATTATAAGACAATAGACCGTAAGAATGGTTGAACCCCATTTCTCCCAGATTGGAATTTTTACACTTGTATTATATAATAAAAACAAAACAAAAGGAACTGCGGGCAAAAAGTAGCGACCTTGAAGCCCGAAAATCATTTCTGCACCGACGGGTGAGAATCGGAAGAAGCCGATAATGATGGCGAGTACGGTCAATGCACCGAGTGAGAATATTGCCCATTTGCTTATATTTGATACCTCATATTTTTCACGTCCACAAATGAAGGCAAGGCTGAGTAATACCAGCCCGTGGAAGATGTAGAAACCATTTGGCAAAAGCGAATAGGAATAGCCAAACCTTCCCATAATCCCTGATAGCCATTCGTGCCGGAAGTGTAGTATATTCTTCCACAGAATACCAATAGCTCCAATGGGGTCGCCCATCATTATCTGCATTTGCTCGGAGACATCCACTTTAAAGTCTGTCTGGAATTTTGGAAGAGAATACTGTGAACCAAGTTTAACATCACTCATCATAAAATCCCATACCCAAAAGGGGTTGGTCACCAAATAGACAAAGAAAATCCCAACCAAAGCTTTAACTATGTTCGTGTTGAATTTTACATCAAACTTCCCATTTGGAATCAGAAGAAAAACCAGTGGCAGCAAGAAATAGCCTTGTTTGGATTGTTGGGAGAGAATGGCGAGCAAAATAACTAAGACCAGAGTTTTAATGCCAATTCTTGCCGAATCTGTGAATGTGTAATAGAGAAAAATTGCCAGGAAAGAAAACACAGTCAAGTAATTAAATAAATCATAGGTGACCGAACTCATTTGATACAGCACCATTGGCGTGAGGCCCAGCATAAAGAACACTTCCTTGTAAATGGGCACCTTGTTGATTATGATGAACATGACAATCAGATAAAAGATAAGCCCACAGGTTCTTGCCCAATAACCTAAAGACACAGGATTTGAATTTATTTGCTTGCCAATGCCAATACCAACCATGTGTGGGTAATAAGAAAAAGGAGGAGACTTGTATTGGAAATTATGATGAAAAACTTTTTGATGTTCATTCAAAGGAACATCGGCTCTTTGTTTGACCGTTCTTTTGTCTAATTTTTTTCCTTGGTGATATGGGACACCTTGGAAAGAAGCCACAACATTAATCAGATTCACAGGGAGCATCCCGCCTATTTTACTAGAATCCGGGCTAATATCTGGAATCATTCCCGTTTCTAGGAGATGATAGGCTTTTAAGAAATGCCTGTCTTCGTCATTGGAATGAAAGGGTGGATTAATAAAAGTGAACATAAGCCCAAAGATTAATCCTAGGACAAGAAAACTAGATTCATAAGTTAGTGGAAACTTGAATTGAGAGCTAAAGAAATTTAGGATTGATGTAGAAAATGAACTGGAGTCGTTAGTTTCATTTTTCTTTTGTTTTTTTGACATTTCTTTTAGTGGAATTTGTTTTTAAATAAAGCTCAAGATAATATAAACTATTGGCAATGCGAAAAGAAAGCTGTCAAACCTGTCAAGGGCACCGCCATGCCCAGGAAATATATTGGATGAATCTTTGGCACCGGTCTGTCTTTTCAACTTAGACTCGGCAAGATCACCAATTTGCCCAAACACGCCAAGGCAAGCCCCACACAAAAGAGCAACCCAAAGGGAAAGCTCTTCGACAAACAAAAAGCTGATTATCCAGAAGCCGAAAATACTGAAAATAAAATTAGCAATCGCTCCTTCCCAAGTTTTATTTGGGCTAATTTTTGGAGAGAGTTTTCTTTTGCCAATTGCTCTGCCCACAAAATATGCGGCAGAGTCACCCAACCACAGAGCTACAAAAATGCTAAAGATGAGAAAATGCCCTTGCTCATAAAAGAGAATGTTTGCATCTGTTTCTGGAAAAAAGGGAAAATAAGAGTGACGCAGCCACATTAGCATAAGAAGTGGTACGGTAACATAAGAAAATGCCAAGAGGACGATGTTGGATGTCTTTATTGTTTTATGGGCGAATAAAGATCTTGAAAAATAAGCTATATTTGCTAGGGAAAGAATGACAACGATGATAAAATAATATGGTTTATCACTAATGGGTCCTGGCGAGAATACGAAGAATTGCACTGCGGTGAATATGTGAATTAATATTTTCTGAAGAGAATTAATCTTAAGGCTAGAGAGTGAGATTAATTCTTTTACCATCAGATAGTTAAGAGTCAATAATAGTATATAAAACAGAATCCCGCCATCCCAAATCAGCAGAATGAAAATAGGAATGGCAATTAAAGCAAAAAATATTCTTTTTAAATGTGTTGTCATATATTCGGCAATTTAGTGAAAGAATTTATTATTTTGCACCACTAGCTAAGTGTATCAAAAAAAAGGCATATTATAAAAATGGAAAATGGAGAAGTAAATTTAGTAATCAATGACGGAATTGCAAGTGTTGAATTTTTTCATCCTCAGTCAAATTCATTGCCTGCCTTGGTTTTAGACAAGCTGGCAAAGGCGATTGAGCGTGCTGGCAATGACGACAGAGCGAGGGTAATCTTGCTCAAATCGAAAGGTGAAAGAGTATTTTGTGCAGGAGCATCATTTGACGAGCTTGCCGAAATTAACGACGAAGCCGCTGGCAAAGAATTTTTCATGGGTTTTGCTCGTGTGATAAATGCAATGAGGAAATGCCCAAAGCTCGTTATTACAAGAGTTCAGGGAAAGGCTGTTGGCGGTGGATTGGGCTTGGTATCGGCATCAGATTATGTCTTTGCTGCCAAGCATTCCTCTGTCAAACTTTCTGAGCTTTCTATTGGGATTGGGCCTTTTGTAGTGGGACCAGCCATTGAACGAAAAATCGGCACTGCTGCATTTTCTGCAATGAGCATAGATGCCCAGTGGTATGGAGCGGGTTGGGCAATGGAAAAGGGATTCTATAACAGGGTCTTTAGTGATGTCAAGGAGTTGGACTTTGAGCTAAATCAATTTGCACAGAAGCTGGCAAAGGGACCGGTGGTTGCGATGGCTGAGTTGAAAAAAGTAATTTGGTCTGGAACCGAGCATTGGGATGAATTGTTGGAGGGTCGTGCAGAGATTTCTGGGCGTTTGGTTCTTTCTGATTTTACAAAGAAATTTATATCTGATTTTAGGGCAAAAGATAATAAATGAGAATAATTGTCAGTTCGGGTGATGTAAACGGAATAGGTCTTGAGGTTTTCCTAAAAGGTCTTGAGGTTTTCTTCGGTGCAAGTTTGCACAAAGATGTTGAAGTAGCTTTGTGTATTAGCCCAAATGTCTTGCAGAAATATATTGAACTGTGTGACTTTGATTTTTGCAAAACAGAAAGTTTTGAAATAATTGACACTGAGTTTGAGCAAGAAATAAGTCTGGGAAATGAAACTGAAGAGTCTGGAATGGGGGCTAGAAGATCAATCGAGATGGCGACGGGACTTCTCTTAGAGGGGAAATACGACGCAATAGTAACTTTGCCAATCAGCAAAAAATCGGTGCAGATGGCTGGGTGGCAATTCCCTGGCCACACTGAATATTTTGCTTCGCTTTATCCCGAAAGAGAATATAATATGATACTGACACATGGGAATATGCGTGTAATTCCTCTGACAATACACGAAGCTATAAAAAATATTGCTAACTTAATCACCTGGGATTTATTAATCAATAAAATAAAATCGTTTAACAGTAGTTTGAGAAGTGATTTTGGGATTAAAGAGCCAAGGATTGCTCTGTTGGGGCTGAATCCTCATTCGGGGGAAAACGGGACGATTGGTGATGAAGAAATTAATATTATTAACCCAGCAATAGTGGTGTTGCAAAAGATGGGAATTGATTGCCGAGGTGCATTTTCTTCAGACGGATTCTTTGGCTTTGGGGACTATAAAAACTACGACGGCATTGTTGCAATGTACCATGACCAAGGGCTTATTCCACTGAAATTATTGTCAGGCGGAGCCGGGGTAAATATTACTTCGGGATTACCAATAATACGAACTTCGCCCGATCACGGCACTGGGTTTGGGATAGCGGGCAAGGGTATTGCAAATGCTGATAGTGTTGCTGGGTCAATGAAGATGGCGGTAGAAATTTACATAAACAGAAAAAGGCTTTGAATCATGAAATCAAACAAACTACTTTTAATTCTTTTAGTGGGCTTAGTATTGAGTTCTTGTGCCACAGAAATATTCCGTCTTAATAGACAAAACATAAAAGAATCAATACCCGGGTACTTTCTCACAGGATTTGCATCGGTGGAGATTATTAATGACAATAGTTTATTGCTTAAAAAGGATGCTGCCATATCTCTGAAAAATATTGAATCGACCGAATGGCTAGCCATTTTTGATTTAATGGCAGAAGAGAGTATGAGCCTAGACTTACAATTCAGAACCACAAGGCAGGAGTTGAGCAAGGATTCAGGGGTCTTAATAAAAATCAGAAACTCTTCTATTGAGTTCTATGAAAATGGAGTGGAAATAGCCCAGAGTATTGATTATAAATTTACAAAAAATGAGAAATATTCAGTTAAAATATTGAATGACGGTGTGATGGTTAAAGTTTTTATTGATTGTGACGAGATACTAGACCATAGGACGAAACTTCTATCAACAGAATATTTAATATTTAGGTCGGTTTCTAAAGAATTTGTAATTAGCTCACTTGAATTTCAGGACGTATACGAGGGTGAAGAAGCTAATAATTTCGATTTCATCTTAGGAGATGAATGAGGGCTTGGGCAAATAATTGTAGAAAAAACTAAAGTAAATAGAGAATGTTCCGATAAGTGATTTTAGAAGGAAAATAAACTAAATGTTGGCAGGATGCCCCAAATAATAATTATATAACACGGAGGTTGTTATGCCAACGGCTATTTCTGGTGGTGCGAGGATTCGGACAAACATTCCTGCTCAAAATGCGTACAACGCATTGCTAATTGCAAGCAACAAGATTGCAACATCACAGTTGCGACTTGCAACAGGTAAGCGTATTAATTCTGCAGCAGACGATGTGTCTGGATACATCACTTCAAGAAACTTGGGAGCTAGAAATTCTGCTTTGAAAGCAGCATTAAACTCCACAGGGGATGCGAAAAACGTTACTTCTATCACTCAAGATGCACTCGATAACATCGGTAATCTATTGATTGATATAAAAGAATCAGCGGCAATCGCTTCATCTGGTGCGCTGGGTACCGACGAAAAAGTAGCACTTGCAAAAGGTGCATATCGTCTAGCCCAACAAGTACAATTTATTGTTGATTCGACTGTGTTTGGAGGCGAGCAGTTGCTGTGGGGCGATTTCACAGGTGACTGGACTATTGGCTACTATGCCGATGACAAACTTTTGGAGATTGAAGTTGATCTCTCTGTTACAAACAAAGATTTCAATGTAGAGGGTGACTTCAACTTGAATGCAACCGATGCAGCGATTGCCTCTATTGGGACGGCAACGTCTTTTGCGGGTATTGCTGGGTTGAATTTGCAAGATCTAGATGCGGTATCTAACACAGATTTAGGTATTTTTTCTAGTGAAAATGTGGATTCAACTTTGACATCACTTGCCGATGCGATTGACAATGTCAATAAAGTGGCATCATATTTGGGTGGTATTCAAGTGAGATTAGATTCTCAGACAGAGCTTCTAAATTCTCAGATAACTAACTATAGTGCAGCGATTTCTCGTATTGAGGATGCTGATGTGGCAAAAGAACAACTAGAACTTGTTAAGAATCAATTCTTGCAACAAGCCTCTACCATATCTCTTGCACAAGCAAATCAAACGCCAAATCAATACTTACAACTATTTAGATAAAAATAGTTTACCAATAAGCCATATAAAAGGCTTGTAAGTATCTGAATTATAGTATGTTCTCGCTTGGGAAAGAGAGCTGTCAAAAATAATATACTGTGTGTTGCATACTTTTTTAATTAAAAGATTGCAACACACAGAATTAATTGAAACAAGGAAAAAACTATAATGGCAGATGCAACAAAACAGTTGGCCGCTTTCAGAGCTTACGGAGGAGGAGGGCAGGCCTCTGGAGGGAAGGTACCCCACTACATCGAACAAGAAGTTATGTCTTGGAGCAAAGAAAAGATTATTCTGAAAATGTATGATCTTTTTATCGTAAGCTGCAAGAGAAAAGATGTAAACAAGATGAGCAAGGTTCTTATTGAACTCATGGGTGCCTTGAATTTTGAAGTTGGTGACTTGTCTACAAGATTGTACCGTTTGTATGAATATTGCCAGAGGTGTATATTCCAGAAAAAATTTGACGAAGCGCTCCATATAATTTCCGAACTCAGAACGAGTTGGGCGGAGACTTTTGAATTGGAATGATTTTTGCAGAGTATACCTCTTGAGGATGAAGAAGTACGTTTTTTAGAGGATTTAAAAAGATGAATGATATACTCGGACTTAGTACCGGTGGTAGCACGAGCCAATTGGATAAGTTGGTGGCTGCCTATAAACAGTCACAAAAACCACGAGTGGACAAATTAGAGACTAAGAAAAGAGAACTAGAAACTAGATCTAATTTCTATAACGCGCTGAATTCCCGCCTCAACAGTGTCATTTCTGAGATAGACAGGTTCGAGGCAAGCACTGCTCTTTCTGAGTTTAAATCTAATTCTGTAGAATCAAGTGCAAGTGAATTTGTCACTGCCAGTGCAAGAGGTGACGCGCCCGATGGAGTGAACACCATAAGGGTCGATCGTCTTGCAAGAAGAGATCTCCTAATCACCGATAGAGTAAGTCTTGAAGGTGGCTTTAAATTCTCAGAAGAAGAAACCTTTGTTTTCAGAGTTGGAGAAGAGTCCTACTCTGTTTCGGTAGATTTTTCTGAAATTAACAATCCATATATTCCTATCGATGCCGAGCTGGATGAAGATGGCTTGGAGATTGCCGTTGATGGACTAACTCCTGAACGAGCATTGCAACACATTATCGACGCTGTCAATGACGCAGATATTGGAATAAATGCAGGTCTTGTAAAAGACACTGGCACTACCGCGCGACTTACTTTCCGTGCAAAAGACACTGGAACCGAAAATAAAATATCATTTGAAGATTCTGCTCTGTTAAAATATTTAGGTCTTGATACCGAAGTTTTGGGTGCCGGTGAGGATGGTCGCCAGAAAGTTAGCAGTTCAAAAG
>JAJRPT010000210.1 GCA_024280675.1 Bacteroidota bacterium | reverse complement strand
CGCTCCAATCATAATTGAATCCAAATCTCAACCGGTACCTCATCCTATCTCTATCGTCTCGAGATGAGCCATCAGTTTTTTTGGAATTCCAATCACGTTCGGCACGAAGGCGGACATCGGCAGAGAATTTTAATTTCTGGGCATAAGTGAAATCTGGGGCAATAAGAAACGCCAGCATAAAAGCCGTTGCAAGAGGAAGCCATCCACACTTTAGAAAATACTCGGACAAGGTTTTCATAAGCAGAGTCTTATACTAGTTCACTTTTTTTACAAATATACAAAATAATCAAACAAGCGTCAAATAAATAGCACTACTTACTCTTTTTTGTTTTGCTCATCCATTAAAAAAGTATCACAAATGCAATGGGTAGGGCGAAAGAAACTCCTTTACTTCGGCTTTGACAGCAGACTGAACAGTTAAGTCAGTTGGGCTCCTAAGGACTCTGTCAATGAAACGAGCAACTTGTCGCATTTCGTCCCCGCCCAAACCACGCGTGGTCATAGCCGGTGACCCGAGGCGAATGCCAGAGGTTACGAGTGGCGATTTGTCGTCGTTGGGTACGGCATTTTTGTTGCAAGTAATTCCAGATGCGTCGAGTGCAATTTCGGCAATCTTCCCGCTGATACCTTTGTTACGCAAATCAATGAGCATGAGGTGATTGTCAGTTCCAAAAGAGACGATGCTGTAATCCATTTTCATGAGCTCATCTGCCATTGCTTGAGAATTTTTGATAATTTGTTTAGTATAGAGCCTAAAGCTATCTTCGAGTGCTTCTTTAAAGGCGATTGCTTTTGCGGCAATCACATGCATGAGTGGTCCGCCTTGGATTCCAGGCATGACCATGGAATCGATAAGCTCACCAATTCTTTTGACACGTCCAGATTTGGGTGCGACTATTCCGAATTTATTTTCTGTATCCTTTCCAACCAAAATCATTCCGCCACGTGGACCACGCATTGTTTTGTGTGTGGTGGATGCAACCACATCGCAGTATGGGATGGGGTTTGTGAGGTGGCCTTTGGCTATGAGTCCTGCTGGGTGGGCAATGTCGGCAAATAAATACGCACCAATAGAATCTGCAATTTCTCTAAACTTTGCAAAATCAATATCACGAGAATATGCCGAGGCACCGACTGTGATTAGTTTTGGCCTGTGTTTGAGGGCAAGGTCTGCTACTTCGTTATAGTCGATTCTGCCAGTTCCCATGTCGAGATGATAGGGAATGAAGTTGTACCATTTTCCAGAGAAATTGACTTTTGAGCCGTGTGTGAGATGCCCGCCGTGGTCGAGTGCAAGCCCAAGCACTGTGTCGCCATGGTTGATGAATACTGAATAAACGGCAAGATTAGCACTCGAGCCAGAGTGTGGTTGAACATTTACATATTCGGCACCAAAGAGTTCTTTGAGTCTATTGCGTGCTAGGTCTTCTGCAACATCAACCCACTCGCAACCGCCATAGTAACGCTTGTTTGGATACCCTTCGGCATATTTGTTCGTCATAATTGAACCTTGAGCCTCCATCACCGCATCTGAGACGAAGTTTTCTGATGCTATGAGTTCAAGTTTTTCGTGCTGGCGGGTGTCTTCGCCAATTAAAGAAGCATAAAGTTCTTTGTCTTGTGATTTAATATTTCTATACATACTTGTTGCTCTTTGATTATTAAAACTAAATTTTTAATACTATAAAATTATCAATAATTACGTTTACCTTTTCTGTGTCCAACATTTTTAGAATCATTTGATTTACTGCGTTTTTTTCTTTTATGCTCGGCCTTGTATGGTTCTCTTTCGGCGGGGTTGTCAAATCGTCCTTTGTTTGGGTTTGATTCATTCTGAGCAGTCTCTACATTGACATCTACCGAATTGAAATTAGCACCCTTAAAATCATTTACTATAGAAGCTGCCGCACGGCTCTCAATTTCAAAGAATGTGAAGCTCTTGGAAATATCGATTGTGCCGATTTTGATATTGCGATTGTGTGTACGTTTTTTTATTAAGCCGATTAAATCCACAACAGAAAGGTGATCTTTTTTGCCAATATTAATGAAAAAGCGTTTGAATCCCTTGTTTCCGAAAGACCTATCTCTGCTTGGTTGAGGTCCGTCGGAGCTGTATTTTTTACTTCTGTCTCTTTCGTTCCAGCTATCCCTTTCCCTTCCCCTTTGCTTGTCACGTGAGAACTTGTTGGATGATGCGTTGAGATCGGGTGCATTTTTGTAATATTCTAGGAATCGGTTGAATTCCACTGAGACAAAATGCTGAATTATTTCTTCACGGGAAAGAGTTTCTAATTTTTGATAAATTGAAGGTAAATACCTGCCAATGTGAATGTGATCGACCTTGGTTGCCTTTACCTTGTCAATCAAATGAAATAGTTGTCGCTCGCACACATCCTCGCCCTTGGGGATGTTCATTTTTGTGAATCTCGCTTTTATCATCTTTTCGAGACGAGCAATTTTTTGGTGTTCACGCATGTGTGTGATGACAATGGATATGCCTTCTTTGCCAGCACGACCTGTTCTTCCACTTCTGTGAACGTACGCCTCGAGTTCATCGGGAAGGTTATAGTTGATTATATGAGACAGATTGTTTACATCTAACCCACGTGCTGCGACATCGGTTGCTACAAGGATCTGCAAGTTCTTAGAACGAAAACGTGACATGACATAATCACGCTGGGGCTGGGTCAAATCGCCATGAAGTGTGTCGGCATTGTAGCCATCGTCCATTAATTTGCTTGCTACTTCTTTGGTCTCATTTCTGGTCCTGCAAAATACTATCCCGTAAATATCTGGATTGACATCCACAATTCGCTTCAGCACAAGATAGCGATCACGAGCCTGTGCGACATAGAAGAGATGCTTTACATTCTCTGCACCAGCGTTCTTTGTGCCGATTGTAAGCTCAAGAGGATTACTCATGTAATTTCTTGAGATATTGACAATTTCTCGTGGCATGGTTGCCGAGAAGAGCAGAGTTTGCTTTCCATCAGGGGTTTGAGAAATTATTTTATTGAGTTCTTCTTTGAATCCCATATTAAGCATTTCATCGGCTTCATCGAGCACTAGCCATCTTATGTTCGATACGTCAAGGACTCGGCGTTGGATAAGATCGTTTGCTCTTCCGGGAGTTGCAACCACAATGTGGCATCCGCTTCGGAGCGATTTGATCTGAGGGTAAACGTCCGCTCCACCGTAGATTGGCACAACAGAGAAGCCTTTTATATATTTTGCAAAAATAGATAAATCAGAGCTTATCTGACGAGCTAGCTCACGGGTTGGAGCAAGAATCAATGCTTGTATTTTTCTATTTTCTGTATTAATTTTGTCGATGATTGGCAGACCAAAGGCGGCTGTCTTCCCTGTGCCAGTCTGAGAAAGCGCCACAATATCACGGTCTGAATCGAGAATTGCTGGGATTGTCTTTTCTTGGATTGGAGTGGGGGTTTCATATCCCAATCCATCAACAGACTTACAAACTAGGTCACCAAGACCCATTGCTGAGAACATACTCATTAGAGTTTACCTTTTATCTTTTTGGTGAAACTCTTTGCCCGCTTTGTCTTGTAAATCGCTTTAAAATAATTTATAATTATCTCAATCAATTATTTTCTCTATAAAAGGCGATGAGTTTCGTAATATTTTTAATTTACAAAATTAAGGATTTAATCAATGCCAAAAAAAAAGAATAAAAGAATTTATCTAAATCTTTAAAATATATAAACTTAGCTCGTGAGTAAGTCCAAAAGCAAGAGGGACAGCAAGATTGTCATCGAGCCTTAGAACACCAGACGCGGCTTCGGAAAATGCGGAAACAATCACGCCCACAAGACAAGCCATCAGGAAATATCCACTCTGGTTCTGAGAAGAACTTATCAGATAAACAATGATAAACCCTGAGATCATAAACGCAACCGTACCTTCCCAAGATTTATCAAAAAGAGAGTGGCGGCCAAACTTTCTGCCAATGAGCGCTGCAAGAAGATCTGAAATAATTAAAATTGTGAATGCTGTGATGGCAACTAATTTTGAGAATAAAATTATTGTGATGATAGCAGAGATAAAAACCCATGAAGCACCATTGAGATGAATGCCTGCTCTGGTTTCGTGTGGTCGCATCATTGCTCCGAAGAAGGAATGAAAAAGCTTATGAAAGCTAGTCCAATACTGGCTCAACAAGTCGATTGCAACAGATATTATGGCAAGCGGTATTAAAATAGAAAGCATTAGTTCGGCACTATTGTGATAATAAAACCAAGGAATGGAAAGAGAAAAAAGATGAATACCTTTTCTGAGAATTTCCTGTTTATATGTTATTTTGTCTGTCAATAATGATGAGTTTGCTTGGTATATTATTGCAATTTAATCATTTGAGTCTCAGAATATTGAATAATGTTTTGAATTAATTTCTTAGTTTTGTTAAAAATAATTGAAAAGATAATAAATGCAATCTGAGTACCTAAAATTAACAATACAAACGGCAAGGGAAGCTGGGCAAATCCTGCGAGATGGCTTTGGGACAATTTTTAAGATTTCATCAAAAGAAGGGAAGAATAATCTTGTGACTGAATATGATGTAAAGTCTGAGAAATTTATTATTGGGAAAATTAAAGAAAAATATCCGAGTCATACCTTTTTAGCCGAAGAATCTGGAGCAGATGAGGCAAAGAGTTCTCACCGTTGGATAATCGATCCGCTGGACGGGACGGTGAATTTTGCTCATAATCTGCCAATGTTTTCAGTCTCCATCGCCCTTGAGATTGAGGGAAAAATCCACTGCGGATGTGTCTACAACCCAATCATCGACGAAATGTTTTGGGCCGAAGAAGGTCAAGGTGCATTCTTTAATGGCGAGAAAATTTCAGTTTCAGAAGTTTCGGATTTTGAGCGGGCCTTCTTGGTGACTGGGTTTCCATACAATGTCTCCGAAAATCCAAACCAGTGTATCAACCATTTTGTGAAGGTGATTGGTGCTGGGATTCCTGTGCGGAGACTTGGCTCGGCTGCCATTGACATGTGCTACACAGCTTGTGGCCGCTTTGATGGATTCTGGGAAATTGCACTTCACCCCTGGGATGTGGCGGCTGGAATGTTGATTTTGAGAGAAGCTGGCGGGAAGATGACTCATTATGACGGAAGTGATTATACTTTTGCACAAAAGTCTGTAATTGCATCAAATGGACTGATTCACGAAAATATCAAAGAAGTTTTGGGAACATAGAAGTAGTGAAATTAGAAATAACATACATGTCGGGAGCTGGGAATCTTTTTGTGGTGATTAATAATCTCGGTGGGAGATTTTCAGGTGAGGACGGGCAGAAACTTGCGCGGGTTCTTTGTCAAAAATCTGAAAAATATACAGCTCAAGAAGGTCTGATGTTTTTGGAAAGTGGAAGTACCCAAAATAAAAAGGGGCTTGATTTTAAATGTAAGTTTTTTAATCCAGATGGATCTCTTGGAATGATGTGCGGGAATGGTGGGCGTGTGATTGCCAGGTTTGCAAAGATGGCAGGGGTTCAGCTTTTGAGTAATAAGCAAACGAAATTTGAAATGGCAACTGAGATTTATTCGGCAGAGTTTGTGGGTGAGAATATTAAATTATTTATGCCACCGCCGAGCGTTATGCCAAAAGAAATTGATTTGCTGGGAGTTGGGAAAGTAATGTATGCAAATACTGGAACTCATCATGTGGTCAGAAAAACATATTTTTATCATGCAGATGATTTTAAATTTGATATTGAAAAAGAAGCCGTGCCAATCAGAAATCACAGAGAATTTGCACCCGATGGTGTCAATGTTAATTTCTATATGATTGAAAATGGAATTGTTCACATGCGTACTTTTGAAAAAGGAGTTGAGACCGAAACCGGTGCTTGTGGGACGGGTGCTGTGGCTACGGCTTTAGTTGTTTGCAAAGATGATGGGTTGCAATTCCCGGTTCATATAATTCCAAAAAGTTGTGAAGAATTAATTGTGGGTATTATCGGTGATTATGATAATATTGAGAAAATAGTTTTGGAAGGTCCAGCAACCGTGTTTGATGAAAATGTAGAAATAGAAATTGAAATGTAAATAATTTTATTATTATGAATCTGAAAAATATAATTGAAAAAGTTGAAGCAATATTTCCAGAAATTATTGCAGACAGAAGGCATATTCACCAAAACCCAGAATTGTCTTTTGAGGAATTTGAGACTGCAAAGTTTATTCGTATGAAATTAAATGAGATGGGAATCGAATACAAAACTCATATTGAAACGGGAACATCGGCCTTGATTGGAAAAGGGGAGAAATGTGTTGCACTCCGAGCCGATATTGACGCTCTTCCAATTCAAGAACAAACAAAACTAGAATTTAGTTCAAACGTGCAAAATGTCGCCCATGCTTGTGGACATGATATGCACGCGGCAATGTTGCTCGGGGCGGCTCGTATTCTCAAAGAAATGGAAGATGAAATTTCTGGTCAAGTAAAGTTGATTTTTCAGCCTGGGGAGGAGAAATTGCCGGGTGGTGCAAAACTGATGATCGATGATGGAGTGTTGGAAAATCCATCTCCAGAAGCAATCTTTGGACAACACATCTATCCCGGAGCTTCTGTCGGGATTATCTCGACATCGGCGGGGGCTGTGATGGCGGCACCCGATGAACTCTACATTACAATCAAAGGCAAATCGGCTCATGCCGCCCAGCCTCAGTTGGGACGTGACCCGATAGTTTGTGCTGCACATCTTATAAACTATTATCAAACACTCATCTCACGGAAAAGTGATCCTAGGAAATCCGCTGTGATTTCCATCACATCGGTCCACGGGGGCAGCAGCACTAATATTATCCCAGATGAGGTGAAGCTAAAGGGAACGGTTCGCACTTTTGATGCCGAATTGAGAAAAGATTTGCATAAATTAATCAAAGAAGAGACCGTGAAACTTTGTTCGGTTTATGGATGCGAAGTTGAAGTTAGTTTGAAAGTTGGTTACCCTGCGGTGATGAATAACAAAGAAATGTCTGAAATTACAAAAAATACTGCGATTGAACTATTTGGAAAAGATGCCTTCCAAGATTTTGAACCAAAGATGTGGGGTGAGGATTTTTCTT
>JAJRPT010000209.1 GCA_024280675.1 Bacteroidota bacterium | reverse complement strand
CTCCAGATTCTCCTAGTCTATTAAGTCCAAGTGACGATTCAACTGATGTCAAAACCAGTGGCAATCTTTTTTGGTCCGAAGTTAATTATGCCATTTCCTACTTACTGGAAATAAGCGAGACAGAAGATTTCTCAGTCACTTTCACAAATGAAGAACTAAGCACAAACTCCTACACTTATTCAGGTTTAGAGTATGATACTCAATATTTCTGGAAGGTTCGAGCTAGTAATTCTGTTGGCGTGAGCCCGTGGAGTGCGGTTTGGTCTTTTACTACAGAATCTGAGGTCATTGCAATTGAGCCACCTACACTCATTTCACCCCAAGATGGAGCCGATAATATTCCCGTTAATCCAAAATTCATTTGGAATAGCGTCACCGAAGAATCTGCCAGCTTTACAATCCAAGTAGACAGAAGTCAAGATTTTACAACAAAGGATATGATAGAAAAAACATATCTTGACGCGCACAATAGCCAAGAGATTCATCTCATTTCTAATAGTGAGTATTTCTGGAGAGTGATGAAAAAAAGAATAGATGGCAATCAAAGTCCATGGAGTGCGGTTTGGTCTTTTACAACTGATATAATTGATGGTATCGAGAGTGACCCACTCGAGAGTGTTCCACCGGCAATGTTTAATCTCTACCCAAATCCAAGCTCTGGTCTATTGACAGTAGAAACTAATATTCACTCTGCATTAACCGTCGTAATTACAGACATTAACGGCAAAGAGCTGATGTCATTTGAGTTAAATGGAAGTACAAAAGTTGCACTTTCACATCTGCCGGAGTCCGCATATTTGCTTAATATTTACAAGGGCAATAGACTTATTAAGTCTGAGAAATTTATCATTAACTAGATTTGTATGAAAGTATTCTATAATTTACAAGGTGAGTGAAAATGAGCAAGTGTTTAGTGACGGGTGGGGCAGGATTTATCGGGTCTCACCTCTCGGACAAATTAATTTCGGATGGTCACAATCTTGTCATTGTTGATAATCTTTGTTCTGGACTCAAAGAGCAAGTCAATCGAGCGGCCAAGTTCTACGAGTGTGACATTCGTGACAAGAAAGTATCTGGCATAATTGAGGATGAAAAGCCAGATTATATATTCCATTTTGCCGCACAAATGTCTGTGCCATTTTCTGTAAGCGATCCATTCCATGACCTTGATGTAAACGGAGCAGGACTGCTTAATTTGCTAGAATCAGCAAAAAATATTGGCCTAAAGAAATTTATTCTTAGTTCAACCGGCGGTGCAATTTACGGTGATGCCTCTTTTATACCTACAAAAGAAACTGAGACAGCCAGACCTCTTTCGCCTTATGGGATAACTAAACTGCTAAGCGAAAATTATTTACATTTCTACAAACAAAACTACGGGCTGGATTATTGCGTACTAAGATATGCCAATGTCTATGGCCCTCGCCAGCTCAACGCACATGAATCGGGCGTGATAACAATTTTTATTCGAGCCGTACTCAATTCCTCTCCACTGAAAATATATGCCTATCCAGACAGTCCCAGTGGGATGAGTCGTGATTATATCTATGTGAGCGATGTTGCCCAGGCAAACATTATGGCAATGGATGGAGAGTCTGGGATTTATAATATTGGAACTGGGATTAGCACAAAAACCAAAGAACTCTACGAAATAATCTCAGATATTACTGGAATTAAAGTAGATATTTCATTCCACCCTCCAAGAGATGGCGATATAAAAGCCAACGCATTGGACAATTCTTTGGCAAGGCAAAATCTGGGTTGGCTTCCTAAAGTTAATTTGGCTGAAGGTATGGCAAAGACAATAGATTATTTTGCTAGCCTCAGAGCCTGACATTATAATACTATCACTTATTTGGAGTGGGGGCTTATTTTTTTGGGGGGGATCAGCCCACTCTTCTTACACTCGCTTTTTGCCAACAAAGAAATCTATTGAAGAAATCAAACTGTCAATGTCCAATGGTTTTGAGAAATAGCCATTAAAACCTTCTTCTAAGAAATTTTGAGCACTATTGTAATCTGATTCGGTGGTTACGGCTATGAAAATGGTTTTTGAGTCAGGTTTGAAATCCTTTGCCCATTTCATCACTTCATTTCCATCGAGGTCGCCATTTAATTTAATGTCCATCAAGACAAGATCATAGTTATTATCTTTTAGTTTCATTAGTGCTTCTCTGTCAGTCGTAGCTGATTCAAAATCATAACGCTTTGTTAGTAATCTTTTGACAAATAGCAAAGATGCGGTGTCGTTTTCTACATAAAGTATTTTTTTCATATTTGTTATCCTAAGCTCTTAGCCATTTGTACAAATCTTTAAATGTTGGTTTCTTTCCAGTCATCAGTATTCCCACACGGTAAATCCGTGAGGCGACCCACAGGCTTGATAAAAATGTACCCACCACCAGTATGACTGAGAGTCCGATTTGCCAAACGGGGACATTGCCCGCTGCAATTCTGACAGTCATAATTATTGGTGTGAAAAATGGAAACAAGGACAAGGCGACGCTGAGCGTCCCGTCTGGATTTGTCATAACGACATTTATTAACAAAATTGGGATTATTATTGGCAAAGTGACAGGAATGAGTAATTGTTGAGCGTCCTGTTCTTGATCGACTGCCGAGCCTACGGCTGCAAAAAGCGAGGCATAAATAAAATATCCAGCCAAGAAATAAAATATAAATCCAATAATCATCCAAGGAGAGATTACTGGGAAATTAGACATCATCTCTTGGGCCTGGGCCGTTTGTGCGTCCTGCATACTCATTCCAGTCGAAAGTGTGGCAGGATCAATATCGACAGTCATGGCTATAATTGGGGCTGCCAGTTGCAAAAGAGCAAAGCCGATGACAATCCAAGCCACCACTTGAGTAAGTCCCAAAAGACCAATGCCCACGACTTTCCCAAGCAGGATCTCAAATGGTTTAGCACTCGAGGCAATTACTTCAATTATACGGTTTGCCTTCTCCTCGATCACCCCACGAGAAACCCACGAGCCGTAAATGAACATCAGCATATAAATTGCAAAACCTAGCCCATAGCCAATGAATGCTAGCCCTTCGGCATTATCTTTTTCTACGCCTCCGTCCTTGGTAACTTTTTTAGTGATAACATCGAGTTGCTTTCCCACAAGTTCAATAACGGACACATCAACACCCTCTCTTTGTAATCTCCTGTGGGTTAATATGTTTCCCAGATTAGATTCCAAAGATTTAATAAAGCCAAGCCCGCCACCGCCCTCCGAATACACTTCCACATCGCCGGAGTCGAGGATTGAGCTGGGAATAAGCACGTAGCCGTCCAGCTCTCCCGAAATTATTTTGTTGTTCAGTTCATCAACACTTTGTCTATTAATATAATATTTGCTCGTGTCGCTTGCAACCAGCTCCTTGCCAATGCTATTTGTATTATCGACGATTGCAAGTTTGAGTTCGGTTGTATCTTTTGAAAGGACGGCCGCCGCTATTACAACTCCAAGCATGGCAATCATTGCAAGTGGACCCAGTAGCGTTCCCAACAAGAATCCCTTAGTCTTAAACTTTGACATGTATTCGTGTTGGATTATTGTTGGTAGTTTAGGGGAAAATAATTTCATATATTCTTCGTGATTAATTTGAGATTTGGGCTAGTTCCTCTTCATTGAGATTTTCCTCGCCCACGGTTTGAATAAATATTTCATGGAGGCTTGGTTCAGAAATCTCAAAGCGGGAGATACTAAGTCCGCTTTCTATCAATTTTCTTAAAATATGTTGCGACTGAGCCTCGCAAGATTTTTCTAATAATTTTATCTCGGCCCGACCCGCACTTCTTTCAATTATCTCAACATTCTCTAAATCCTCAATCATTGAACTGTCGGGTGAGAACTCAAGAACAAGATGATTCTTGCCGAAACGACTTTTTATCTCACGTACTTCGCCAAAGAGGACAGATTTCCCTTTGTTAATCAAAAGTAGCTCATCGCAGAGTTGCTCCACTTGGCTCATAACATGGGTTGAAAGAATTATCGTCTTTCCTTTTTCTTTTAGATTGAGAATTATATTTCTGATTAAATCAACATTGATTGGGTCAAATCCAGAGAATGGCTCATCAAGAATCAGAAAATCTGGTTCGTGCAAAATAGTTGAGATGAACTGGACTTTTTGCTGCATACCTTTGGATAGGTCTTGGATTTTCTTCTCAGCCCAATCGGCGACACCGAGCTTAACCAGCCACTGTCTAGCTCTTGCTTCTGCATTTTTGGAGCTGAGACCTTTTAGTTTCCCAAAATAAATAAGTTGTTCGAGTACTTTGAGTTTTTTGTAGAGTCCACGTTCTTCTGGTAAATATCCGATTCGGTTTTGATGCTCGGGGCTAACTTTTGAGCCAAAGAGAAATATTTCTCCTTCATCTGGCATATAAATATTGGTGATTTGGCGAATGATTGTAGTTTTCCCAGCACCATTGGGCCCCAGAAGCCCAAATATCGAACCTTCTTTTACTGAAAAACTAACGTCATTGGTGGCCTTATAATCGCCAAAACTTTTTACTACGTTTTTTAATTCTAAAATATTCATAGATTGTATTTTTTGCTAAATATAATCTTACAATATAATAAATTTATTGGTATGGCTACTAATTCTGAAAATATTATTTCATCAAAGAAAGAAAAAATTGGCTGGTATTTCACCGACTTTGCCTCGAGTGCATTCTCTACAACTGTGGTCACAGTGTTCCTTGGCCCCTACCTTACAGGGATTGCCGAGTCTGGGGCCGATGCTTCGGGCTATATTAATTTGCTTGGTATTCCGATTTTGGCAGATTCTTGGTTTGCCTATTGTGTGTCTTTTTCTGTAATTATGCAGGTTTTATTTCTTCCAATCATTGGAGCAATTGCCGATTATCTTGGCAAAAAGAAGGAACTGCTTCTCACATTTTCCTATATTGGTGCTGTTGCCACATCTTCGCTGTATTTTCTTGGTGGAGATTCTTGGTTGTTTGGTGGCGGGGTTTTCATCATTGCAAACCTATGTTTTGGGGTTGCAATGGTACTTTATAACGCATTCTTAAATGATATTGCCGAAAAGAAAGACAGGGACAAGGAGTCATCTCGCGCTTGGGCATTTGGATATTTTGGTGGTGCCTTGTTGTTGGCACTTAATTTATATCTGTTCTCAAATGCCGAGGAATTTGGACTTTCGACCTCAGAAGCTGTCAGAATTTCACTTTGTTCGGCTGGTGTTTGGTGGGGGATATTTACCATTTTCCCAATGCTTTGGCTCAGAAAAGGAATTTCAAAAAATCAAGTAACCCGAAACAAAGGAGTGCTAAGAATCGGGTTTCGGCAACTTTGGAAGACTGCCAAGGACGCAAGGAAATATCCTCTGACACTAATGTTCTTGCTGGCATATCTCATCTACAACGACGGAGTGCAAGCCGTCATCACATTCGCCTCACAATTTGGGAACAAAGAACTGGGCTTGCCACTTTCGGTTCTCACCACAGTAATTTTGATGGTGCAAATTGTGGCACTCATCGGTGCGCTGACATTTGAGCGAATAGCACGGATTACTTCAACAAAAACTGCTATCTTAATTTCACTCTTAATCTGGACAATCGCCATGATTTATGCTTGGGGATATTTAGAAGGAGAAGCAGGTTTTTACGCACTAGGAATTTGCGTTGGCTTTGTGATGGGAGGGACTCAAGCACTTTCTCGTTCGCTTTTTTCACGACTCATACCCAAGGGCAAAGAAGCAGAATATTTCTCACTCTACGAAGTATCCGAAAGAGGAACGGCATGGATGGGTTCGCTCATATTTGGGCTTTCTTTGCAATTTAGTGGCTCATACCGAATTGCAGTTTTGTCCCTTGTTGTATTTTTTATCATTGGCGGATTGTTGCTGATTTTCGTAAATGTAGAAAAAGCTGAAGAGCAACTCAGCAAACAATCGGCATGAGCGTTCTGCTTTTTGGATTACGCCCTGGCTAAACGATTAATCTTTTTAGCATAAATTAGTATAAATTATATTTATAATTAGTTTTTATTAGTCCAATATTTTCGTCTTGAGTAAATGCTATTTCTTTGCATTTCAAGTGCTTATCGCTTTTCTCTATAAAAAATCACTAGTGTCCGACGAAAAAAACACGGTGAGAGCTAAGTTGCCCTCACCTTGATTATATTTGCTGAATTATTAACCACAATAAACAACAAAATAGTCATGAGCAAAACTACAAT
>JAJRPT010000208.1 GCA_024280675.1 Bacteroidota bacterium | reverse complement strand
ACCTCGGCATATTCGAGTGCTAGGCGAACGGCATCGTCCCAAGGCTGAGCACCAGGTGGTGCATAAACTGCAATTTTAGGTGCTTTCTCTAACTTTACAACATCCATGTTTACATTTTCTGATTGCACATGGGAATATATTTCAGCAGATTCCGAAGATGTAATTGTCTCAAAGGAGATTCCACGAATTCGGCATTCGGCAGCACGCCTATCCGAATAATCTGTGACAAATGAACCGCCCCTATAATTTAAAAGCCAATCCACAGTCCCGCCTTCTCCAATTACCCACCAAGCAAGTCCATAAGATTTCAAATGATCTGTTTGTGCATTATCCATTGGAATCAGTATCTTCTGTGCATTTGCTGTTTGGGAAATAATAAAAAATAGAAGAAAGATAATTAATTTCGGAAATGTCTTTGTGTTAAATTTCATGTTATTATATACTAAATTGCGTTTTGTTAAAAAATGAATTTAAAGAAATGAATCTGAAAAAACTGCTAAATATAAATAAAAAAATAATTCTCGCCTCCGGCTCACCCCGAAGAAAATTATTGCTAGAGCAAATGGGACTGGAGTTTTCTGTAATCATTTCTGATTTTGACGAAACTGCTTTATATAACGAAAACCCAGCCCAATATGTTACCGAATTGGCTCACCAAAAAGCCAGAACTGTTGCAAAAGAAATTGATCATCACGCCATCGTTATTGGTGCTGATACCACAGTCTATTTTGATGGAGAATATTTGAATAAACCAGAAAATGAAAAAGATGCAAAAGAAATGCTCAGAAAATTATCAAATAATTGGCATTCGGTTTTCTCTGGAATTTGTATAATAGACACAGAAAATTGGAATCTGAAAACCGATTATTCCCAAACAAAAGTAAAATTTAGAGAATTGACTGAAGGCGAAATAAATGCTTATGTTGAGTCTGCTTCTCCGCTCGACAAGGCTGGTGCTTACGGGATTCAAGATGATTTCGGTGCCGTCTTCGTTGAGAGGATTGAGGGAGATTTCTATAATGTGGTTGGTCTTCCACTTGTGAAATTATATGGCTTATTGAAATCATTTTAAATTAATGTTTGCGCATACAAATAATATTTTTTAAATTGCCATTATTATGGAATCAGAAAACTCAGTATATTGTAATTGTCTGTATTATTCGGCAAATTCGCTTGCTCGACTGATGGCGAAGATGGCAGATGAGGAGTTTTCTGCTGTGGGTTTGTCGAGTTCTTATGCCTTGCTTTTGATGTCAGTCAATTCAAGGCCGGGCATTCAGCCAAAACAACTCTGTTGTCAAATGCAGCTTAGCCCTTCGACAATTACTAGATTAATTGAAAAAATGGAATATAAAGGCTTTCTCACTCGTAAGCATATTGGAAGAATTACCGAGGTCTATCCCAGCGAAAAGAGTAAAAATATTGACTCTAAAATTAAAGATGCTTGGAGGAACTTGTATGAAAAATATTCTGGAATCCTAGGCGAAGAACTAGCCCAGAAACTGACAAGCGATGTCCATGAAGCCTCTAACAAACTCTATGGACAATAAAAAATTTACTAACTAAACCTTGTGTGTACAAACAATAATGTAAAATAGAAAATAATAAATTAGTTTTATAAACAAAATAAAGGTAGAATTATGTCGAAGAAAGTTTTGATAACGGGTGCAAGCGGAGGTTTTGGCAGGCTTACGGTAAATACTTTGCTTGCTGGTGACTACAAAGTTGCGGCAACTATGAGAGAAATTGATGGAAAAAATAAAGACATTGCACAAGAGCTAAGCAATGCTGGCGCTCTTGTTGTAGAGCTTGATGTGACCAGCGAAGAAAGCGTCAATGCTGGGATAAACAAAGGAATCCAGGCTCTGGGTGGAATTGATGTGGTGATAAATAATGCTGGAGTTGGGGTCAGTGGGATGATGGAGCATTTTACCACTAACGATTTCCAGAGAATATTTGAAGTCAATGTCTTTGGTGTTCAAAGAGTAAACAGAGCGGTTCTTCCTCATTTACGAAAGCAAAAGTCTGGTCTGCTAATTCATATTTCCAGCTTACTGGGCAGAGTGACTTTGCCTTTTTGGGGACCTTATAATGGATCAAAATGGGCACTCGAAGCAATGGCAGAAGGTTACAGATATGAGTTGTCGGGCTTTGGAGTAGATTCGTGTATAATTGAACCAGGCGGATTCCCAACTGAAATATTTGAAAAGCTAATCACACCGAGCGACAAATCCCAAGAGGAGAGTTATGGAGAATTTATGAATGTTCCAAAAACTTTCTCCGATGGATTTGCTCAAGCAATGGCAGAAAACTCTGAACAAGACCCACAACTTGTTGCTGGTGCAATATTAAATCTCATCGAAACTAGACCTGGCAAAAGACCGCTCAGAACAGTGGTCGATAAAATGGGGATGGGCGAATTTATTGACAAATATAATGAGCAGCTTGAGAACATCACAAGTGAACTTTTCAAAGCAAGTCAAATTGAGCAGATGCTGAATTTAAAAGTATAATATTGTCCAAAACAAAAAAGCCCCCGTCAGGGGCGGGGGCTTAATAATAATTATCTAATGACAGTGATTTGTTTGGATATATTTCCTTTGCTGGTTTGAATACTCAGAATATATAATCCACTCTCGATTTTTGCTCCAGTATTGCTTGTCAAATCCCAATTCATATCAAGGCTCGAAATATAATTATTCATATTAGAAAATGTTTTGATGAGAGAACCCGTGGAGTTATAAATCTCAAATGACACGATTCTTGAATTAATATTGTGCAGTGAAATATTGAGATTCTCACGCGCAGGTATTGGGTAGAGTTCAACTTTGCTGAAATTATTTCCATCATTGACAGAAGAATAAAATATTGATGAGGTGACCGAAATCCTGTCATATTTAAAATTAACACCATTGTTGGTACCTCCAGTTGGGCTGTTATCAATATTAAAATTAGCTCCATTGCTGCCTCCTCCAGCTGGGCTATTATCAATATTTGATATTGTCCTGATTTGGTAGAAATATTCTCCATCTTCGAACACGAATTGTTTGTTTGTATATGAATTTTCAAAAACCGGTATTTGGTTTAACTTCTTAAAGAAGCCATCCTCTTCCCTAGAACGAAAAATATCCACACCATTTCCACTCGTTCCTTCCCAAGTCAGCTCTATTGAACCCTTCTCAATTTGTGAAATTTGAAAATTATTAATATCATTGTTTATTCCTTTTGGAAACAAAGTAAGCGTTGGGTCGCCCAAAAGAGCGGTATGAACAAGCAAAAAACTCGTCATGTATGACATGAAATTTCCTTGAAACATTATTTTATTTGGGATGTAGGTGTCATAATTATTTTGTGAAAGAAGAGTGGAATATCCCATTGGCATTCCCAGTCCCATGTGATGAATATACCAATGAGGTCTGGCTGCCCAAGCGTTTGTAAGAGCTGGGTAATTGGTGCATAAAGTCGCACGAAGTAAATTATTTTGCGAATCCCAATCTCCAAAATATGAGCCAAAGAGCATTGTAAATATTGCCTTTGGTTCTTGCGATGCAAAAGCGTTAGTATTTCCTATTCCACCAGCACTTGTGTAGGAGCCACCACCAGTACCATAAGAAAACAAAAAATCATCAAGGACTAGTGTTGTAAAATAATCTTTTTCCGATACATTTTCCCCACCGATTAGCGATCCGAAATTCCTCCATCCATCGCTTGCAAATGATTCAAACATTCCGTTTTTGAATCTAAAATTATCATCAATTAGCCCTTCTCTTTTTGGAGAAAGCAAGCCTGTTCTAAATTCGTGATTGCGGTCTAAATATTGTTTGATAAGTTCCAGCTCCGTTTTCTCAAATGCCGGCATATTAAAAAGGTCTAACCTTCCAACTGCCAGAGACACGAATCTTATTGAGTTGCTGTTGTTTACAAGCCAATCATTATCAAATTTCCCGTCACTAGGCACGTTGTCATTTTCGTCTCTATTTGCCGCTGAATTATTGACTGTATTGTCAGTCCAGAAACTTTCTTCAAGATGCCCATAATATAAATCAGCAGGCCAAGCTCCACGGTGGTCTGGTACGTGACCATCTGGTGCAATATTTCCAGAGTATGGGACTGCAATTCTGCCAATTAGAAAAACTGTTGTAATTTTATTGTCAGCACCAAATTCGCTCATTATCAAGTTTTTAGTTGTGGTAACTTTTTCCTTGTCAAAAGCCTCAGACCTAGGTGCTTCAACTTGCTTTACTCCCCAACCCTCACCCACAAGATCCTCTCTAAGTTGCTCAAGCTCTGTGGCAAGTGGGGTGGCAAGAGTTTCATCAACGACTAGTAATACTGTCCCAAAATCAGAAAATGGTTCAAGGTTCACGCCCGTTGCAATGTATCCCGTTGCGTGATAAATCTGATCGGCACCACTGTAATTCCCAGTAGAAACTGCAATAACCTGGTATTCGTAGGGCACTCCCTCTTGGACAGAATTATCGGTATAGCTTGGGGTTTCCAGATCATCGATGACTGCCATGGCAGTTGCTGGGAAAGCGTAGCTGTTCAGAAATTTACGATAGATTTCGTAAGAGGTGGCTTGTTCGTTTGGAGTAATGTTGATGGTGATTGAAGGCGTTGGACTGGTACTTGTTTGGCAAGAGAGAAACACGGCCATATCACGAGTATCAGTTGCTCTAATCTGAGAATTTAACTGAAGGGAAAATAACAACAGTAAAATTAAGTAAATGTATTTTTTCATAAGACTATCCTGTATTTTAAAAAAAAGAAAAACCCATACCACAAATTACAAATATTTTATAAAAAAAACCTACACTTGAATTATTAAGGTAGGTTTAGGTTTATATTGAAACATCCATGAGACAGAGCGACTAGCCACATTTACCTTCGCCACACTTATGCTCGCCTTTTTGACCCTCTTCGCTTTTTTCACCTTTCTCACTTTTTTCAGTCTCGCCTTCTTCTTTTTCTTCTCCTTTTTCACCTTCTTTTTCTTCTTTAGACTTTTTGCTTCCAGCACATTTGCCTTCTGCACATTTGCCTTCGCCACATTTGTCCACAGGTACAGGGCTAATGCCGTTTGTCAAAAATTCTGTAGTGACTTCAGCTTCTCTTTCTGATTTTTCAGTTTTGGAAGCTTTGTCAGTATTTGTTGTGCTGCATTTTTTAGCCTTGTTGCCACATGCAGTCGCCTCGA
Source organism: Bacteroidota bacterium (assembly GCA_024280675.1). Taxonomy (GTDB): domain Bacteria; phylum Bacteroidota; class Ignavibacteria; order Kapaibacteriales; family UBA2268; genus JAJRPT01. The sequence continues at coordinate 4,739 of JAJRPT010000208.1, read as the reverse complement.
TAGTTGTTGCCATACCCAAGAAAATAAAACTAACAGCAAGCACCATTAATTTTGCCATATTAGACAAGTTTTTCATACTCTGAACCCTATAAATTAATAACTAAAAAATAAATATCTGCAAACTCACACGTAAGTAATGAATTTTTAGTCTAATAAAAAAGAAAATTATTTCATGTCATGCTTTATATTCTCTCTTAGCCTAAGAGAATCAACTAATTTCTTAACGCTCTCAGACTCCTTGCGAGGGCAGATTAGAATTGTGTCATCTGATTCGACAACTATTATATCGTCAATCCCAATGAGTGCAATTAGCTTATTTTGAGACAGGACTAGGCTATTCTTTGTCTCTAGTGCTATCACATCACCGGAGAGTGAGTTGTTGTTTGAGTCTTTTTGTGATAGGCGGAAAAGCTCATCGAATGTACCCAAATCACTCCAAGAAAACTTACCTTCATAAACCCAAACATTATTCGCCTTTTCGATTATCCCGTTATCAATAGATACAGAATTAAGCTGTTTAAATGTAAACTCAACGCTGGTTGCATAAGTTTTGGCATTGTAATATTTTCTCAATGATTTAAAACTTGCTGATTCTTCTGGCAAATATTTCTCGAAGCTTTTATTAAAAGTGTCAATAGTGGCTATGTACATTCCGCTATTCCAGAGAAAATCGCCCGCTTCGATAAATCTTTTAGCCGTCTGTCTGTCTGGTTTTTCTGCAAATGTATTTACTTTCTTTAGTCCCAGTTCAGACAATTTAGCATTTTGATTCTCAGATTCATCCACTTGAATATAACCATACCGGCTCACGGGTCGGGTCGGGTTGATGCCGATTGTAATAATATACTCGCCCGCCCAAGCGGCATCGGAGACAGAGTCGAGCGAGCCGTAAAATGCTTCTGTATTTGATATTATGTGGTCGGATGGGAATACAAAAAGAAGATCCTCAGGCGAGAATTTGTGATAGAAATCAACCAATGCTAGACCAAGACAAGGAGCTGTGTTTCGTCCAAATGGCTCACAGATAATGTTTTCCTTGGGAAGATGGGGAAGTTGCAGGGCAAGCAAATCTTTAAGAGATGAAAAAGTGGCAACGAAGATGCAATCAGAATCGAAGTATTGCAAGAGCCGCTCGTATGTGTTGGCTATCATAGTTCCATCTTCTAATTCGACAAATTGCTTGGGCTTGTCTCTTGTGCTTCTTGGCCAAAGCTTGGCACCACTTCCACCAGCTAAAATTAATGCTATCTTTTTCATATCTTTGTTTTGTAATGTGAGTAGAAAATATTTATAAAATACATTTTTTAATTTAAGATAGCAACTAATGTCAAAAGATTTTGGACAGACATATAATGTCAATGAAATATTTTATTCGATACAAGGAGAGGGTACCCGGGCTGGTCGTCCTTGTACATTCATTCGTTTTCAGGGTTGCTTGCTTCGATGCTCATGGTGTGACACACCTTATGCACTCGACAGAAAAAAAATAGAAAAGCAACTGAGCATTGAAAATATTGAAAGTGAAATAGAAAAATATTCTAATAAACACATAATGCTCACAGGTGGTGAGCCACTCGAACAAAATGATATACTAGAGCTGATTAGATATTTTTGCGATAAGAACTACGAGCTGGTGATTGAAACTAACGGACAAGAGAATATCGCAAAAATTGACAAGCGCGCATTTGTTATCTTAGATATAAAATGCCCCAGCTCGCTTATGCACAAGAAAAATCTATATGAAAATATTAGTTATATTAAACAAAGTGATGAAGTGAAATTTGTCATAACTGGTCAAAGCGATTTTGATTTTGCTGTTAATATTTGCAAAAAATATAAAGTCTACAAAAAAACAAAAAACATCCTTTTCTCCCCAGCTCATGGGAAATTAGAACTCTCATGGCTTGCAGAAAAAATTAAGAAACTAGAGTTTCCTGCTCGCTTGCAAGTCCAGTTGCATAAATATATTTGGGATGCAAATAGGCGTGGTGTTTAGTCTTTGTGGCAAGCGGGTTATTAATGGGAAACTTTATTTCTCCGAAGCTCTCACATCACAGTCAGATAACGGACATTGCTCAGGCAGATACCTGCCTATGTGGGTATGGCAGCTTGCTTTTTTATAACATTGAGTATTTAAATTTCAAGACCCACAATGTGGGTTCAGAACTCAATCGAAGCGTCATTCATCGATTCAAGTGCTTTGACCATGTGAGCAAGTGCTTGACCGGCCAGCATTCCGTCTATGATTCTGTGGTCGTAGGTGATTGACAAACACTTAGTGTTCATCATTGAGCGAATTGCGATTGTGTCTTGACCGTCGACCGTCATCACCATCGGACGCTTTTTTGATTGCTCCAACACCGATAATATAGGTTTATATGAGAAGAGATTCTTGTCGGGTTCCGACGGATGAGGAAATTGGGAGGTTTGTAAACTAATTTTTATATAATTTTAAATAGAAGTTTATAATTTGTAGTTATGATTATAATTATTCAAACAGGTCAAATGTTTTCATATTTTAAGTTTCATAAAATACATATTTTCAGAAGGTTTAGTCCATTTAAACTTATAATTCCCTTTTAATTTAATTGGTTCTCCATAAGGCTTGTCTGTACTATATGTGAGTATTGTCCCTTCTCTATATTCTTTTTTATCTCTAAAATCAAAATCTGAAGTACCAAGAGAATAACTTTTTTGTTTTACGTAGTGAGAATGGTCTGTCCATATATAAAAATAACAAATATCAATGTCCTTTTCTCTATATGCTTCAAGATTAGAAATGTCTTTAAAAATATCATATCTGTTATTTGGCTCTCTATGATTTTTCTTTTTCAAAAATTTAAGTTCAATCGCTCCTTTTACTTTTTCTTTTTCTTTTCCAAATTCAGTATAGATATCAATTCGAGCCTTTTTTGATTTACTTTTGAGACTTGGATTATTTAAAACTATATTATTTTCAAATTCCAAATGAAATTTTTCATTCGGCTTAAATTCATAAAGTTGTCCAACTACTTTTAAAATGTATCCTAATTCAAGTTGAAATGACGCTTCATTTTTAGAAATAATACCACCATTTGCCATTTTTCATTTCTAAAAGTTGCATTGATGTTTTAATTATGTCTTTTAGTCTTTTTTTAAAGTTATTTTTCATTAAATCAATTTCTCCTAAATGTGTACTAGAATTCAAGATGCATCATTTAGTAAAATAAGCATTATTAGTGAATAAAAAAAAACCATCTCTAAATGAGATGGCTTTAATAAAGTCTAAATTTTAATTATTGGGTTAAAACTCAATCGACGCATCATTCATCGATTCAAGTGCTTTGACCATGTGAGCCAGAGCTTGACCGGCCAGCATTCCGTCTATGATTCTGTGGTCGTAGGTGATTGACATGTACATCATTGAGCGAATTGCGATTGTGTCTTGACCGTCGACCGTCATCACCATTGGACGCTTTTTGATTGCCCCAACACCAATGATACAAGTCTGCGGTTGATTAATAATTGGTGAACCAAAAAGTGTACCGAACGTGCCGACATTGGTTATCGTTATCGTTCCACCTTGAATATCATCTGGCACAAGTTTTTTGGTGCGAGCCCGAGTGGCTAAATCATTTACACTTCGCTGAAGTCCAGCGATGGTCAAATCCCCAGCATTTTTGATGACTGGCACAATTAAATTCCCATCTGGCAATGCGGCCGCAAATCCAAGATTGGTGCGTTTATGTAAGACAACATTTGTGCCATCGACAGAAACATTAATTCCTGGGAAAGCTCGCACACCTTCGACAACAGCTTTTGTGAAAAATGACGTATAAGTCAGTTTAGTTCCCTCGCGAGTAAGAAATGCGTCTTTATGTTTGGCGCGTGCCTTAACAATATTAGTCACATCAACTTCGGCAACGGAGGTCACGTGAGCCGATGTTTGCTTGCTCATCGTCATGTGGGCTGCAATCATTTTCCTCATCCTGCCCATCGGCACCACTTCGTGGTCAGAAGTTGTAACTACCACACCTGCTTTAGGCTTAGTATCAACATAAGATTTAACCTTAACTTCTGCATTGATAGGAGCTTGGACTTTTATAACAGGATCAGATGCTGCTGGCGTTGGTGTAGTATCTGCTGAACCACGAGAACCAATATAATCTAAAATATCTTTTTTATTCACCCTGCCATCCACACCTGAGCCGTTTATAGACATAAGCTCTTCCAAAGAAACTTTGTTATCTTTTGCAATGGCTCTGAGGAGCGGCGAGAAGAATTTACCGTCTTTACTTTTTGGAATATCATAGGTTTTTCCACTAACCACAGGTGGTGGTGTGCTTTGAGCTACAGCTTGAGTTGGTTGAGTTGCTGGAACTGGCGTAGGTTCGCTTGCAACTGGAGTTGTTGAGGCTGGAGCTGAGGCAACACTTGCACCCGAACCAGTAGAGATTTTTGCAATTACGGCACCGACATCGACTGTTTCTTCTTCTTGTGCAAGAATTTCTACCAATGTCCCAGCCACTGGAGACGGAACTTCGGTGTCTACTTTATCGGTTGAGATTTCCAAAATCATTTCATCACGTTCAATAGTATCGCCCACTTGTTTCAGCCAAGTGACAATAGTTCCCTCTTGGAGAGATTCACCCATTTTAGGCATCACTAAATCTATCGTATCACCACCTGATGCAACTTCAGGAACAGGAGGGGTTTCTGCAACTGGCGTAGGTGTTGGCTCTGGTGCCACAGGAGGAGGT
>JAJRPT010000207.1 GCA_024280675.1 Bacteroidota bacterium | reverse complement strand
TTACCCCGCCACTATCCAAACGAGCAAACATATCTGCATGCTCAAGTGGAATTGCTGCATGTGGAATTTTCTTGACAGTATCCGAATAATACATCACTCCCGTGTGGGGATGAGCGTTGTAATAGGGCGAAACCGAACGAATGACCGAGGCAACAGCTCCGTACTCAGATGCCCACTTTGCACCGTGAAGTCTTTGTTGGACAGTTTTGCCGTAGGAATCAAATTTGCGGTTGAATAAAACTATCTTGCCTTTTACTTTGTCGCCCAACTCATCCAAATGATCTTTATCTCGAACGACAATCAAATCAAGCTCAAGACCCCCTTTGGGGGTGGCGATTGTTCCACCGAGAGCCAGAACAGGGATGTCCATTTCCCAAGGATGTGTCATGCGGAGAACAGCATCGTTTCGTACCCAATGTGGTACTTTTACTGGGTCGGATTCTACATTTACAAAGCCATCAGACTTCATCTCTTCCAAAATCCAACCAAGTGTTCGCTCCAGATTTTCAGATCCAGACAAGCGATGTCCAAAATTGTCCAACATGAAAGCTAGTCTATCCCAAGAGGCAGAGTCCTTTGTTGCGTGAGCGTAAATTTTATTGGCTATGTCTGAGTATTTATCTTTTGCTTCTAGGGAGAAAGCTAAGATAGGAATGAGAAGAAGTAGAACTAGTATTTTGATCATTTTGAATGAATCTTCCTTTTAGTTAATGTTTTACAATTTTAACAAATTCTTTGATAAAATTGTCTCTTTGCTTATTATTAATTTTATAAACGTATTTATCTACAAATTTAACCCATTTATCATTATCATCTTTGAGGGCAAATAAATTTGAGTTGAAATAATTATAAATATCTTTTCTTTCAATCGTTACTTCGTGAAATTTCCCTTCAAATGGAAGTGTTAAACTCACTTTGTGAATATTTTGCCAATCTTTTAATATTCTAATTGGTTCTCCAATCATTATTTTATCTACTTGCTTTCCAGTACCAAAATAATAATTGTAATCGTCTTCTTTAATGCTTGATTTTTTCTTTTTCTCTTGGAAATCAAAAATATATTGAATTATCAAATGTTTTGAATCCAACTTGACTTCTCTGACAAAAGGTGAACCTTTTATTTTATTTTTAATTTTCTCACAAATTTCATCCTCATCAGGCAAATCTTCATAAAAGAAATTATAAAAGCCTTTCGATTCAAGATGAGCTTTAATTTTCTTGTCACCAGTCCAGTAAAGAGCGTTATACTCAATTGCTAGTGCTACAAATGGAATGTCGTCAGGGTCTTTATCTACACAAAATTTTGTAGCTTCATTTTTAGCTTCTTGACTTATATCGTTTAATACAACTATATTGAAAAATATTAGTTCAAGTAGCCTTTTAATTTTTTTAGCAGATAATGTACTTGATTCATAAATTCTTTGTTTATGATTACTAAGTTCTTTGATAATTGAATTTGGAGCAATGAAATGATATTGACTATTAAATAGAATTTTAAAAAATGATTTATTATTTCCTAACAATGCAGAAAAAACTTTATTAGTATCAACTACAATATATTTCAAGATAGATTATTATCCTTAATATATTTTTTCGCTGCACTAGACTTGATTTCTCTTCCGATGTCAATTATAGCATCATCAAAATTAGCTTCATCCAATATTTCGTTAAACTCTTTTAATAGCAAAGAATTAACTAACTTTTTTGACTCGTCATTATTATCTAATGTAATTACAATTTTATCATCAATATATGTTATTTGTGGTGTGTTCATAATTTATTAACGTAAATGAGCTTAATATCATTTCCTAATTTACACATTTTTTTTAATTCCCAACGTGGGACATCTCCAAGACCATCATATTCAAGATTTGAAAATGCTCCCATTCCACGTCCAATTATCATCGGAGCAATATAGGATTGAATCTCGTCAATCAGATTATTTTGCATTAAATAAGAATTAATGCCAGCTCCACCTTCGACTAAAATCGAATTAATTCCATGTTCACCGCCTAATATTTTAAATGCTGATTCGAGATTTAATCCAGACTTATTTTGTTGAACTGAAATAAGTTTAATATTTCTGACAGAAAGTTCTTCGGCTTTGTTTTTATCAAAATTATTTTCAGAATGAATCACAAATGTGTTCTTTGCATTCTCATCCGAAAATAAATCTAGTCCCAATGGCAAACTCAAAGCCGAATCACAAACGATTCGACTCGGATTTCGCCCACTCACCAAACGCACATTTAATTTTGGATTATCAGAAAGTGCTGTGCCTCTTCCGACTAAAATGGCATCAACTTCCGCCCTTGTTTTATGAACATCTTTGCGAGATTCTTCGGTTGTAATCCACTTGGATTCTCCATTTTCCAAAGCAATTCGCCCGTCGAGTGAAGAGCCAAATTTGGAAATAATGTATGGAACCCCAGACTGGATATGCTTTATAAAAAAACGATTAAGCCAATGAGCTTCGTCTTCTAAAACACCAATTTCAACTTTGATTCCCGCATTCTTGAGCAAAACAATTCCACCACCATTAACTTTCTCGTGAGGATCGGTCATTGGAATAACCACTCGTCTAAATTTATGTTCGGCAATCACATTCGCACAAGGTGGAGTTTTTCCAAAATGAGAACATGGCTCCAGAGTCACATAAATTGTGCAATCAGAAAAATCAGTTATATTATTTTCTTTGGCATTATTTATTGCATTTACTTCTGCGTGAGCGTCTCCAAGTCTTGCGTGAAAACCCGTCCCGATTAGCTCATCATCACGAACAATGACCGCCCCAACAAGCGGGTTTGGACTCACATGCCCCCGCCCATTTAGAGCCAACTCCAAAGCCAAAGACATATATTTTTGGTCATGTGATTTCATTTCTGCCAAGTTAAAATATTTTTTATTAATTTCTGCTCATTCAAAACTCCAGCACAGAGGAAACATGTTATTAAAATTAATTAATATTAGCATTATGTTAATATTTTCGACAGTGCTTTTTAGCACAATTTCATTTGCCAAAGGAAATGCGGGAAGGGAGGCAAGTTATGAATCTCGTGTGATAATCGATATGCCGTCGGCTGGAGTCTTGCCCAAAAACTCTTTTGCCATAAACTCTATCATTGGAGATGAGGGCGGTATGTCGCTTGAGCTTTCGGCTGCAATATTCCAAGATTTTCAGATGGGGCTAAGTTTTTCTGGTGGGGAAATAGTTGGTTCGGGCGAGCCAGATTTCCAGAAATATCCAGGGATTCATCTCCGCTATCGTATTTTTGATGAAACAACTTACATCCCTGCATTTACAATCGGAGTCCAAACTCAAGGGCGTGGACTTTATTCTGGTTCAGCGAAAAGATTCGAAACCCTGTCACCAGGAATATTTCTGGCGAGCTCGAAGGCATTTACTTGGTGGGGTGGACTTATTCTTCTTCACGGAGGAATTAATCTTTCATTTGAACCAGAACCTGGCGACCGTTCACCAAACCTATATTTTGGTATGGAGCAAACCCTAGGCAAACGAACAACTCTTCTCTTTGAATATAATGCCAATATCGATGACAATGATAAATCTTTTGCCAAAAAGAAAGGCTTGGTTTCTGTGGCTCTTCGCTGGGCTGCATCCGAAGATTTGACTTTAGAATTGCAAGTTCGTGATTTGTTCGATTCTCAGAAACAGTACAGAGAAATGACTCGGTTTATTGGCTTGGATTATGTTTTGGGGTATTGAACTTAACGCTCAAATAATATTTAAAACAATTCTCGTATATTGAAAGTGTGGATGTTGTAAAAAGCTAGGTTTTAAAATAAATTAAAAAAGAGATAATATAAAATATGAAAACAATAATCGAGCCGTTCAGAATAAAAATGACCGAAGCCATAAAGCTCAACACAAAAGAAGAGCGGGTGGTTAATTTAGAAAAAGCACACAACAATGTATTTTTGCTAGATGCCGAAGATTGCCCAATTGATTTGCTCACAGATTCTGGAACGGGTGCCATGAGTACCAAACAATGGGCGGCCCTCATGTTGGGCGATGAATCCTACGCCGGTTCTCGCTCTTGGAAACATTTTCGTGACACAGTTGCCCATATTACAGGTAAAAAACATATTCTACCCACTCACCAAGGGCGAGCAGCCGAGGCAATTCTTGCTCAAACTGTTGTCAAGGCAGGCGATATTATTCCAAACAATAGCCACTTTGACACAACTCGTGCAAATTTTGAATACGTGGGTGCCACAGCACTCAATTTGTTGCAAGAGAAAGGATATGATATTTTCCTTGATGTTCCTTTCAAAGGCGATATGGATACTATTGCTTTGAGGAAAGTAATAGAAGAGCACGGCAAAGAGAAAATTCCATTTGCAATGATTACAGTGACAAACAATACGGGTGGCGGGCAAGCTGTTTCTATGGCTAATATTAAGGAGGTAAGTAAAATATTAAAAGATGCTGGCATCCCTTTTTTCATTGACTGTTGTAGGTTTGCCGAGAATGCCTTTTTCATCAAAGAAAATGAAGAAGGATATGCAAACAAAACATTAACTGAAATAGCAAAGGAAATGTTTCTTTTGTGTGACGGTGCGACTATGAGTGCCAAAAAAGATGGGCTTGCTAATATTGGTGGATTCTTGGTTTGCAACAACGACGAGTGGGCTCAGATGTTCACAAACTTATTGATTCTAAGGGAAGGCTTCCCAACTTATGGTGGTTTGAGTGGTCGTGATTTGGAGACTATTGCAGTTGGTTTAGGTGAGGCATTAGAGTATGATTATCAAAAATATCGACACGCAACCATGACATACCTTGGTGATAGGTTTGAGCGACTTGGCATTCCTCATGTTAGACCAGTTGGAGGTCACGCCGTATTTTTGGATGCCAAGCAGTTTCTACCGCATATTCCCTCGTCGGAATACCCAGGGATTGCTCTTGTGAATGCCTTGTACATTGAGGGCGGAGTACGTGGGGTGGAGCTGGGTTCGGTCATGTTTGCAAGCCGTGATGAGGATGGCAATGAAGTTCCTTCACCTTTGGAGCTTGTTCGTCTTGCAGTTCCTCGCAGGGTTTATACACAATCACATTTTGATTATCTGGTAGAAGTGATAGCCGAAGTTTGGAAGAAAAGAAACTCTTTACGAGGATATAAATTCACATACCAAGCAGAATTTCTTCGGCATTTTACCGCTCGTTTTGCTCGTGTTGAAGGTTAATAACAATGAAACAACTTTATTTTGGTGATTGTCTCGATATTCTAAAAGATCTTTCGGTAAAACATCCCGATGGGTTTATTGATTTGATTTATATTGATCCTCCTTTTAATTCTAAAAGAAATTATAATATTTTGTTTGAAGATGTGGATATGACTGATACTAAGGCTCAGCGAGAAGCATTTTCTGACACTTGGAGCAATGTGAGTTTTACCGATGCCATTGATGAGTTGGAATATTTAAATATAGTGTTGCATGACTTTTTGAAAGCACTTCGCAAAGTGGTGTCTGATTCGACTATCGCCTACATTTCTACCATGGCTATTCGAATCCATTATATGCACAAAGTGCTCAAAGATACTGGCTCATTCTACCTTCATTGCGATCCAAACATGTCACATTATCTTAAAATAATTTGTGATATAATATTTGGGAAGAAGAATTTCAAGAATGAGATTATATGGAAAAGAACTTCCAGCCATAACTTAGTTAAAAGATTTGGACCTATACATGATGTTATTTTCTTTTATTCAAAGTCAAATGATTTCTTATTTAATATATTGAAACTTGAATATACTGAAAATCAATCAAAACGATTCTCATCTAGTGATGATTTTGGGAACTATAAAAGAGCTGATATTACTGGTTCTGGTATACGTAAAGGCTATTCAGGTCAAGAATGGAATGGATATAATCCAACTGCAAAAGGTAGGCATTGGGGAATACCTGGATCCTTAAAATTAGCATTTGACATTCCTAATGATTTGAATTCGATAGAGGTACTAGATCTTTTAGATAAAAAGGGTGTTATTTTACATGCTGAAAACAAGAATAATTTACCAGGATATAAAAACTATATTCACCTAAGTAAAGGGCATTCATTACAGGATTTATTTATTGATATAAATCCAACTAAAGGGAAAGAGTCACTCGGCTACCCAACCCAAAAGCCGGTAGCACTAATGGAAAGAATAATAAAAGCATCGACGAACAAAGGTGATGTGGTTGCAGATTTCTTTTGTGGCTGTGGAACTACGATTGCAGCAGCAAACAAACTCGGGCGGGACTGGATTGGTGCAGATATTTCTCACCTTGCCGTAAAATTAATTCTAAATAGACTCACCGGCCCACTTTCAAAAAAAGCAAAGAGTAAATTCCTTACTGAAATAGAAATTAATGGCTTCCCAAAAGACATTGATTCGGCAAAACAATTGGCAAAATCTGACCAACTGTTAGACAAAAAAAGTAAACATGGCGCCTTTGATTTTCAACATTGGGTGGTTGAGTTTCTTCTTGGCGGAATCCGAAATCCAAAAGATATTGCCGACGGAGGCTGGGATGGCTATAAAATATTTCCTAAGAATAATAATGAAAAGGGGCGTGTGTTGATTGAAGTGAAAAGTGGCAAAGTTAGTGTTAAAAATGTGAGAGAATTTATTCAAATAATAAATAGAGAATGTGCCGATATTGGCGTATTTGTTTGTTTTGAAGACCAGCTCACTAAACCAATGGAATTATCAGCAAAAGAAGTTGGGAAATACAAACCTTACAATTTTGACAAAATTCAAATATTGACGATTGAGGATATTTTTGAAGATCGAGAAATAAAAATGCCAGGGGGTGTTGAATCTTCTACGTTTAAGCAATCTACAAAAGATGTCCGGCCGGTGGAAGAAGACCCTGAGTTATTTAATTCATAAATACAAAAAAACAATGAAGCAACTTTATTTTGCTCATGTATAAAAAGTAAGGTTTTTGAAAATGATGCAAAAATACTTTTTCTGTGCCTTTTTTCACCCCTCGGAGAGTTTGGCAATATCTTTTGTTCCGAGTATATTTTCTGGATGTGGTTTAAGAATCAGATTAATCATTGCACGAGCCACATCAGTGGATTTAACAGCAAGGCTCATTCCAAGAAGAACAGGGGCAAGAGGTTTAGCAAGAGAATAAAATATTTTGTAGAGGAATTTGAGATTTGCAACTTTTTCTGGGATAATAATGGCTGGACGAAGCATAAAAGCCGATTTAAATCCTAAATTCAATAAAGCATTTTCTGTTTTTCCTTTTATTCTGAGTTGCATAATGGAACTGGATTCTGTGGAGTCAGCCCCCGCTCCACTCACGTAACAAAGCGATATATTTGGATTTGCCCTTAGGACTTCTTTTGCAAAAGATAAAGGAAGGTGATAGTTGATATTCTCGTAAGCAACTTTGCCGAAGGTAGTTAAGGAGCCGAGTGAAAGAAAACAAGCATTGTAATCACTAAGGCTTTCCTTGTAATTGCCTAAATTAGAAAAATCTTCTACCACAAGTTCTTTTAGTTTCTGGTGAGTTATGTTTACACTTCTTCGGTTAATCACAAGTATAGATTCTACGTGTTCTGAACTGAGGCACTCAGTAAGAACAGCACCACCAACCATACCACTAGCACCAGTAATAATAACATTAATCATTTAAACATGTAATTTCAAAAAATTGTCATCGGTATGCTCGAAACTTATGCCGTAAATATCCAGCATTGTACTTTGGCTATATTTTAATATTCCATTTTCAAGAGTTAATTTTTGTGTGAAAGCGGTGGTACTTGCATTCTCTTGCATAAATTTAGATTGGACAATTCCAAAATTATTATCGTCAGCCGAAGCAGAAACTTCTAAAACTAAGCCGCCCTCAGTCTGTTTTAATTCTCCTTTTGCCAGAATACAAACCGCCCGTGGAATGGTAAAGGAGTGCATCAACACATTCTCCTTGGCATCCCACATCCAATAGCCTGATTGGTCGAGGAAAATTTTACCAGTAGACTTCCGCCTAACAATTTGGCGATACCAGACGGCAAAAAGCTCTTGGTTTTCTGCATTTCTTACATCTGGTGTTTGCTCGAAAGTAATTGTTTCATAGTATGGATTTGTCTCCGTTCCAATTGATTCTGGAGCAATGTCCATGCCCTTGTCGCCCTGCCATTTCCCGATGAGCAAGTCAAAGGGGTTTGAAATATTATTCGTCATTTTTTATTATCCTGTGTCCTATATCACTACGATTGTATTTGTTTTCAAATTTAATTTTACCAGCACCAAGATAAGCATTTTTAATTGCTTGTGCAATACTTTTTCCTAGACCATTGACACAGAGGACTCGCCCGCCATTTGTCAGAATCCCATCTTTGGTTTGTTTTGTTCCCGCATGGTAGACTTCTACATTTTCAAGACTCTCAGCCTCGGCTATGCCACTTATCAAAAATCCTTTTTCATATTTGCTGGGGTAGCCTTTGCTTGCCAATACAACATTGCAAGCATAAGCGGTCGCAATATTTTTAACAGCAGATTTGTCGATATTTGCACAGGCTGACGAATAAAATAATCTCGCCAAATCACCTTTGAAAATAGACAAAACAGACTGGGTTTCTGGGTCACCAAAACGGACATTGAACTCCACCACTCTGGGTATTCCGTTCTCAATCATCAGCCCGCAATAAAGACAACCAATAAATGGAGTACCCTCTTTTTGCATCCCAGAAAGCACTTTCTCAATAATCTCTTTCTCGACTATTTCGAGAACTTCCGCACTCACCACTGGAGCTGGAGCATAAGCACCCATCCCACCAGTATTTGCCCCCTTATCACCATCGCAAGCTCTTTTGTGGTCTTGAGAAGGGGCAAGTGTGAGGAAATCCTTCCCGTCGCAAATTGCAAAAACAGAGGCTTCCTCTCCCTTCATAAATTCCTCAATCACAATCTCCGAAGAGGCAACTCCGAACATCCCGTCAAACATTTTTGACAGGTTTGAATGTGCATCTTGGTAAGTTTCTGGAATAAGCACACCTTTGCCTCCCGCCAAGCCATCGGCCTTGAGCACAATCGGCATTTTGTTTTCATCAATATATTTGTGAGCTTCGGCGGAATTGCCTTTTGTGAACCTAGCATATTTTGCTGTCGGGATTTCATATCTTTGCATGAAATCCTTAGAGAATCCTTTGGATGATTCAAGTTGGGCTGAGTATTTCTTTGGCCCAAAACATTTGATATTATTTTCTTCAAGCACATCTGCTAGCCCATCTGCAAGCGGCTGTTCGGGACCCACTACAACTAAATCAATATCATTTAAGCCACAGAAATCAATTATCTCTGCGAAATTAGCAATATCTATTTCGGCCAGTTCTGAGTACTGCAATATTGCTGGGTTAGCGGGGGTTGCAAATAATTTCCCACAAGAATCAGATCCAGCCAAGCATTTTGCAAGCGAATGCTCTCGTCCACCCGAGCCAATTAATAATATGTTTAATTTAGCAGAATTTTGTTTCATAACTTTATCTTAAAGCTGCCATTCTTAACACTAAGACTTAATGCAGTACTTGTGCTAGCTGCCTCAAATGAAAATTCACCACTCAAATATTCGGAGTCTTGATTGAGGACAGTAAATGATTGGCTACTTGTCACAAAATCTTCGTATTGGTAGTCGTCACCAACTTCATGTCGTATTTGGATTGAGAGACTTGGGCTGAGACCAGAAGAGTTTGTGTCAATATTATTGATAGTAATTTGATAATTAGTCACAGGGCAACCACAATCGGCATACAGAGACTTGTCCTGCTCGTCATAGCTGGCATTGGTCTTTTCGTTTATTGGCATTAACAGCTCGCCACCACTTGAATAAATGTCGGCAGTCAGGGCGTGTCCTGATTGTGGTTCATCATCATCATCATTGTCGCATGAAACAAATGATAATGAAAGCATTAAGATTAGAAGCGAAATAATTTTATTGGAGTGGTTCATCTTTTTATTCTCTTATTGTACAAAATATATTGAAGACAAAATTATAGAAAATATTTGTGAAAACACTTGCTTTTTAAAATAATTTTTATAAATTAAAAAAATAAAGTCTGTAGAATATGAGGAATGTTGCGAAAACTCTCGTCTATTTTCTTGTACCTACCGACAGAAGATGGAATGGTGACAAGAAGAAATATTAGTTTTATTATAATTTTGGAGTGAAGAAATGGAAGCCATGAGAAAAACATTTATTATTGACCAAGATAAAAAAACATTTTTCAGCGAATTGCTTATCAGTTTTATACTTTTTGTAGTTGCCAGACAAATTAGCAAATTTTTCCTACCTGAGGATTTATATTGGGTCTATTTTGAACTAATTACAATAATCTCAGTTCTTCCTTTTTATTTATTATTCATTAAACTTCTTAGAAAGTTTCAAAAAAAGTAAGTTTGATTAGAACAATTGAATGGATAATATTTTCCTCAGATTTAAGAATTAATCCAAGAAAAAAAGCCCAAGCAAATAAAATCACTTGAGCTTTGAAATAAATTCAAATGTTGCTCACGAGCGAGTCTTCACTTTCCGTCTGTTGGGGTCAAGTTCACGCTTGCGGATGCGGAGATTCTCGGGGGTCACTTCGAGCAGTTCGTCTTCTGTGATAAATTCAACATTGGCATCGAGCGACAGAACTCTGTGCGGGCGAAGTGTCACCGTTGCGTCCGATGATGAGGAGCGCATGTTGGTCAGTTGCTTCTCACGGGTAATGTTGATTGAGAGATCATCAGCTTTGTTTCTCTCGCCGATTATTATTCCCATGTAAACTTGAGTTGAAGCTGAGATGAAAAGCTCGCCACGGTCTTAGCCCGAATTACTCTATTCTTTTTTTCAGATCTAAATTTCTAGATTTATTATAAATTTCCTCTGCATAATATAAACTTTTTTCTGTACTATCTATCAATTTCATTTCTTTAAGAATTGCTAATTGATCCTCATTCCCTTTTAGAACATTAGTTATTGACAATGCTTCTTCAATTATTTTATTTGCTTCATCATAATTATTTTGTTTTATATAGCAATAAGCTAGTTTAACCCATCCAGAAGAAAATCCATCCCACATAAAAACTACGGACTTAAAATACTTTTTAGCTTCTTCAATTTCACCTTCATTTATAGAAATAATACCTAAATATAGATGTAACTTGGGGTAATTCGGTGGGATTACAACTGCTTGTTTCCAAGGAGTTCTGTCATAAAGTTCAAAATCATCCTCATAATAACCAGGATCATTACGAACAGAGTCATTATTCTTGTACATATTAAAAGCTGCAGCACTAATCATAGAGAAAAGTTTGTGTGAATAAGTTTCACCATAATAAATTAAAGTATTTCCAATAACAAATGGTGATTGTTCAGGCATTCTTGTCTTTATAGCTATATTTAGAATTTCTTTAGCTTTTGTAAAATCTTTTTTATTGATTAAAGTTTCAGCCTTAATCAACACATCTTTATATTCATTCTGATTGATTCTAGTAGTAGAACAAGAAACAAATAGTATAAAAATAAAAAACACCAGTAACTTCATAATATTTCCAATTGATTATTAATTAAGCATAATATACAAAAAAAGCCCAAGCAAATAAAATCACTTGAGCTTTGAAATAAATTCAAATGTTGCTCACGAGCGAGTCTTCACTTTCCGTCTGTTGGGGTCAAGTTCACGCTTGCGGATGCGGAGATTCTCGGGGGTCACTTCGAG
>JAJRPT010000206.1 GCA_024280675.1 Bacteroidota bacterium | reverse complement strand
TTTAGAATCATTTTTTTTATGATGAATGCTATAATTAAATTTGCTCAGAGTAAATTATACAAGATTTTAATTATTTCCTAGGGAAAAAATGAGCATCCGTCTTTCGAGTCTGCAAAGTATTTCGGCAAATCGTGAAGATAAGAAATTCACATCAAATATTAAAGATAAGCCAATATCCCAAATTTATAATGAGCATGTCTTCGATGATGATGCGATAAAGAAATATGTGATGCGGGATGCCTATGAGTTGCTTCTAAGGTCAATAAAAACTGGGCAAAGGATTGACGAAAAGACCGCAGATTTTGTTGCCATTGGAATGAAAAACTGGGCAATGGACAAGGGTGTGACACATTATACTCATTGGTTTCAGCCCATGACTGGGAAGACGGCGGAGAAGCATGACGCTTTTTTTAGGCTGAATGCCGACGGTCAGGCCATTGAAACATTTGATGGAAAGTTGTTGATTAAGCAAGAAACAGACGGCTCAAGTTTTCCAAATGGTGGACTCAGAGATACGCCAACGGCACGTGCCTACACAATTTGGGATCCATCTTCTAGTGCATTCTTGCAGGAAACATCATACGGCAAGGTCTTGTGTATCCCTGCAATTTTTATATCATATGACGGCAATTCACTTGATTTAAAAACCCCACTCTTAAAGTCAAACCACGCACTCGACAAGGCTGCCACCGCTGTTTGCAAATATTTTGACGAGAGGGTTTCGAGCGTTCAATCACAACTTGGCTGGGAGCAAGAATATTTTATTATCGATGAGAACCTCTATAACGCACGCCCTGATTTAGTGCTTTGTGGCAGGACACTCTTTGGCAATGCTTCGGCACGTGGGCAACAATTTGACGATCATTATTTTGCATCAATTCCTGAGCGAGTGCATGACTTTATGATTGATTTCGAAGATGATTGTCTTATGTTGGGTATTCCAATTACGACTAGGCACAATGAAGTTGCACCAACTCAGTTTGAGTGTGCGCCGCATTACGAGACCAGCAACATTGCCGCCGACCATAACCAACTTCTCATGGATATGATTGACCGAATTGCAAAACGACATGGTCTGCGTGTGCTACTTCACGAAAAACCCTACAAAGGCATTAATGGCTCGGGAAAACATAATAACTGGTCAATGTCTACCGATACGGGCGAGAACTTGTTTAAGCCAAGCAAAACAGATTCGAGCAATTTAAGATTCTTGACATTCTTCATCAATGTTGTCAAAGCCATCGGTGATAATTCTGAGCTTCTTCGTGCCTCCATTGCGACATCGGGAAATGAACACAGGCTGGGTGCAAATGAAGCACCTCCTGCAATTATTTCTGTCTTCACAGGTGACGATGTTGGGGCAATGCTGGACTGCTTCTCAGCCGGAGATGACTTGCCATCCTTTGATGAATCGCTCTTTGAGATTGATCTTGAAAAGATTTGCCATTTCAACAAAGACTCGACCGACAGGAACCGTACTTCTCCTTTTCCTTTCACTGGGAATCGCTTTGAATTCCGTGCGGTTGGATCATCGGTCAATGTCTCACACCCAATCACTGTTCTCAACACAATCATGGCCGATCAGCTCACTAAATTCAAAGAAAATGTAGACTCTCGCATGGCTCACGGGGCTGGAACAGATGATGCTATTTCTGATGAGTTGAGGAAAATCTTGTCCGAATGCCAGGATGTTATCTTTAATGGAGATGGTTATAGCCAAGAGTGGGTCGATGAGGCAGCTCGTCGTGGTCTGCCAAACGTCAAATCAACTCCAGATGCTCTGAGGGCATATATTTCTGAGGGGTCAAAGGAATTATTCCTGCGTCATAAAGTTTTCACCGAAGCCGAACTTGAAGCCAGATATAACGTAATGACAGAGGAATACATTCATAAATTGGAAATGGAATCCCGTCTTTTCGAGGAAATATCTAATACACAAATTGTCCCAGCGGTGGTTGAGTATCAGAATTTACTGATTCAAAATATTAAAGATATGGCAGAAATTGGGCTTGGTCAAGAATCCGATGTGATGAAGGATCAATTAACTGAGATTTCCCACCACCTAAAAGCTATGATGGGGGCACTCTCACTGATGGGCAGGACTAGAATTGAGGTATTGAAAAATGAAACAGACTACGAAATAGCACGTGACTATTACGAAAAGATAAAACCACTATTTTCAGATATAAGAGATAATGCAGACGCACTTGAGATGTTGGTCGATGACAAGATTTGGCCACTTCCAAAATATAGAGAATTATTGTTTTTGAGATAATTTTGTTAATTTAGATTTGTAGTATGCTTGCAAGACGAATATATTTATTATTTTTTGTAATCTTCTTAGCTTCATGCTCAGAAGACGGTGGAATACTCTCGCCAGAGGAAAAGATTGTCGATGAGATAATCTTTAAACCGCAGTGGAAATCTATCAACCAATTTGTTTGGACATTTGAATATGATGATGAAAGTCTGAAATATTTTAATTTATTCACAATAGAAATTTATGACACAGATTCCGACGAAGTGCTAGGTCACGAATATAAAATAATCACACTCTATAATGGGAAATTAATAATAAAAGCTCATAAAAATAAAATTGAGGGAGAATCACTTCCCTTGTCGCTAACAATTAAAAGATTATTCTAGCAGAAAAACATGAAACTTAGCTCAGCTTCAAACAAAAATATCATACTTATTTTAATTACACTAATAATTTTATTGCCATCGTGTGTTTCGCTTTCTACTCACGAGGCTGTGCTTGGTAGTCGTGACTCACTTGCTACTCAAAATGATTCTCTTCGTGGCATTATTTTGAGTAAGTTGAATAATATTGACGGGCTAAGTTCACAGATTACACAAAACAGAGATATTATTTCGAGTCTGCAAAGCCAACTGATGGAATCAAAAGAAAATTACAGAAATGTGACAAGCAAAATGACTGGTGAGTCAAAATCCTTGCTAAATCAAGTCGAAAGGCTCAGGGCTGAAAACATTGATTTGCGTGGTGAGATGGGCAAGCTCCAAAGAGTAATTAGTTCTGTAAACGAGCAGTTAAGTATGCGAAATTCCAAGATGGACTCACTCAAGGCTAGAATATCAGAGGCTCTGCTTGGTTTTGCCGAGAAGGGGCTTTCGGTCAATGTTCGTGATGGCAAGGTCTATGTTTCGCTTTCCAACCAACTACTTTTCAAATCTGGAAGTATAAAAATTGACAAAAAAGGAAAAGAAGCACTCGCCGATTTGGCAAAGGTACTTAATGAAAACCTTGACATAAAAATATTGGTAGAAGGACACACCGATGACCAAGCGGTCAAAGGCTCTAGCCATAGGTTCAAAGATAATTGGGAGTTAAGTGTACTCAGAGCAACTGAAGTAGTGAAATTCTTGCAAGAAAACGAAGTTTTACCTCAGCGAATTATCGCTTCAGGTAGAGGGGAATTTATGCCGATTGACACAAGTGGAGAAAAATCTGGGCGTTCAATAAACCGAAGAACAGAAATAATTCTCACCCCAGACATAGAAGAAATATTTCAAATAATAGAAAACTAAACAAATTGACTAGATAAACGTTACAGTTTGGGCAAGGCGGGCGCGGGCGAGGTCTTGCAGAACAATTTGCAAATTTAAACAACCTAGTCTTGATAATCAGAAATGAATCAGGTAGAAATGGAACACAAAATGAAAAAATGGATATTTGCTAGCTTTGCCCTTAGTATTGGGATTATAATTGGTGTTTTTGTGCAAACAAGCTATTCTGACGACAATGTTTATAAGCATATAGGCAAGTTCCAAAGGGTATTTAGTACTGCATATCAAAATTATGTAGAAGAATTAGAATCTACAAAAATGATTGAAGATGCAATCGAAGGGATGCTCGAGGGCTTAGACGTTCACTCGGTTTACATTCCTCCAGAAAAGAAAAAAGCAGTAGACGAGGACTTCAAAGGTCACTTCCATGGAATCGGCGTTCAGTTTGATGTCTTAGAAGATACAATCATTGTCATCACTCCTCTTGCGGGCGGACCAAGCGAGCGGCTTGGCATTCAATCTATGGACAAGATAGTGAAGATTGATGGAGAAACTGCCGTTGGGATTCCACGTGGCGACGTACCCAAAAGGCTAAAAGGAGAGAAAGGAACTCTTGTCACCGTCGATATTTTCCGTGAAGGAGAAGATTCTCTGATTCATTTTGAGATTATCCGAGATAAAATTCCACAATGGTCGCTCGATTCACGTTTTATGATGGACGGAACCGATATTGGATACATGAAATTCAACAGGTTTTCTGCAACCACTCACGACGAAATGATTGAAGCTGTGACGTATTTGAAAAAACAAGGAATGAAAAAGCTTGTACTTGACCTTCGTTATAATCCAGGAGGATTTTTGGAACAAGCATTTCAGATGGCAGATGATTTCTTGGCTCGTGGTGATACCATCGTTTATACAAAAGGCAGAAAGAAGCAATTCGACCAAGTTTACCGTTCCCGTTCTGATGGTTTGTTGCAAGACATCCCGCTTATTGTGATAATAAACCAAGGCTCGGCTTCGGCTTCCGAAATTGTTTCAGGTGCTGTGCAAGACCTTGACCGTGGAATTGTTGCTGGAGTGACATCCTTTGGCAAAGGCCTGGTTCAAAGACAATACGACCTCAAGGACGGGTCTGCTTTCCGTGTTACCATTTCATATTATTACACTCCATCGGGTCGCTCAATTCAACGACCATACAAGGATAAGGAAAAATATCGCAAACTAGTCGGACGTTTGGAGATGGAAGAAGGTTTCCATCCAGACCAGGCAGATCTATTGAAATTATTCAAAGAACAATATGAAAAAGATACGGTAACAGATGAGCTAAAAGATATTATCTCTTACGAAGAAGGCGAATTTAATTTAGACTCGTTACCAATCTACTACACAAGGGCTGGCAGAACTGTCTTTGGCGGAGGTGGAGTAACACCCGATTATATAGTAAAGGCTGATACTTCACGGCTTAGCGATTTTTCTGTTAAGCTCAGAAAGAAAAGAATGGCAACAGTTTTTGCCGACAAGTGGTTGAATTCTGGCGGTGAGTATATCAAGGAAAAATATGAAGATGACTTTATCAGCTTCTATAGAAATTGGGAACCGTCCCAAAAAGCATGGGATTCTTTCAAGAACTTGACCGAAGATAAGAAAATCAAATGGAATCAAGAGGAGTTTGAAAAAGACAAGCGCTGGCTCATCACAAATATCAAAGCCGATTTGGCAAATATTATGTGGACTCGGCACCAAAGTGCACAAATTTGGAGAACCATTGATAGGCAACTAGAAAAATCTATCAAACTCTTTCCAGAAGCAGAGAAATTGATTAGTGGAAAAAATTAATCAAATGAATAAGGGCAATGAAATTGAAATTTAATTCTGTGATGATGGGCATTTTACTTGCCATCTTCTTTTTAGTAAACAATGTTTTTAGCAAAGAAATTCCAAGCTCTGGGGTCTATCACAAGGGCGAATATCTGAAATATGAGGTGAGTTACTGGGGAATAACCCTCGGGACAATCGAAATGTTCCAAGACAGCATTGGCAAATACCGCGGCAACACAGCGGTGTTTCTTCGCTCAATTATGAAATCAAATCCCTACATTCCATTTCTTTCCCTAGACGCTAGGTTCTCTTCAATAATGGACACCAGTTTTAATTTTGCACATAAATTCAAAGCAGATGTTCGCTTCGGGCCAAATCACAGCTACCAAGACATTTACTTTGATTATAAAAATAATGATTTAAAATACCGGGCTTGGGAGAACGGGAAATTAATTGATTCACTTGTCATAGAAAATAAAAAGAAATGGAATGACGGCACATCCTTGTATTATTTTGCAAGAAACAATATCGAGAATGAGGAAGCCAATCGTTCGGCAACCATGGTTTCCAAAGATACTTCTAGCACCTTATTCTATTTTAAAGGAAAAAGAGAAAGTGTAGAAATTGACGTATTTGATTATCCTTTGCCCAGTATTTATTTCAAAGGCAAGGCACTCTGGGACGGAGTTTATGGGATGAATGGAGATTTTGAATCCTGGTTTTCCGATGACCAGGCTCATGTTCCCTTGCTTTCTTACATGAAAGTATATATCGGGAGCGTTAGGATTGAGCTTGTGGAATGGAGTCGTCAGGGCTGGGTTCCAAAGAAATAAAAATGTGCCTGTGACATTTTATCAAGAATTGTGTTATATTGTAATAGATGGGTAAACTACTTTTATATATAATATTTATTTCATTCTTTTCCATTGCTCGTGGAGAAGAATATTTGGGCAAAGAGACTGTGATTAATAACTTTGGCAAGGAATTTTTAATTTCTATTCCGCCAAATCTTTCGCTGTCTTCTGAGGACTTAGACACAATATCTCTAATTTTTGCAAGCCCCTTTGATACAAAAATTTTAGTAGAAAACCCCTCCTTCGGTTATTCAAATATTATTGACTTAAAATCTTATGTGCCACTTGGTCTTGATTTGAATTCCGAACTTGTCCAAACCATTTCTCAAACGGCAGAAGATTCACAAATCAGTCAAATTGTCAGGAAAAATATTGCTCTAAGAATTAGCTCGGATGAACCAATTTCTGTCTTTGTGTTGTCTAAATTTGCTGAGACTGCCGAGGGTTTTCTTGCCTTTCCGGTCGAACGTCTTGGCCGGGAGTATGTCCTTTCCAACTATACAGAACCAGATGTTGAACAAGAAAATATTAGTCTTCCTGCTCTGAGTTCGATAGTTGCATGCGGCGACACTACGGTCGTTTCTGTGACTTTTGGTGGGACATTAAGCGGGAAATATGTCACCAGATTGCCCCAGAATGGATACACTCTTACCAAGACACTCGACAAGGGTGATGTGTGGATGATTTCAAATATAGTTGGAGGCAAAGATCTTTCTGGAAGTTATGTACAGTCCGACAAAAGTATTTCAATAATTTCTGCCAACCAATGTGCAAATGTACCCTTGCAACAAGATTGGTGCAATTATCTAGTAAATCAAGAAATACCAATGAAATATTGGGGCAAATCATACCTTGTACCAAGACTTGAGGGGAGTAGCATTAGCCCCATTGTTAGAATATTCTCTACAAAAGAAGATGGTGAAATATATTTAAATGATACTTTGCTCAGCGAAATAGAGGGCGAGGGCGTGAACTTTGAATATGGTTTTTGGGAGATTGATACAGAACTTAGCTCTACCACCCCCCCCTATATTCTCATCTCACAAGACGAGATGATGTGTGTGATTTACGGGCGTGGTGCCGATGGTGAAGAGGAAAACCTCCTCGATCCAGGTGGACCATTTATGATGAGCCTTTCCCCAAATGAAGCCATGCAGGAAGAAATTTTATTTTCCACACCAAATCACTCTGGGCGGATAAGTTTTTTTGAGAATTACCTTTCAATCAGCGGATCTTTGGAGAATGGCAATATTCCAGATTATTTGGAGATTGCCTCTTGGCAGAATACTCATTGGTTGTGGAAATCAGTTAATTATTCTAATCTCATTGTTTCAGCAGATGCTGTTGGCGAGAATTTATTTAGCTTAAATCTAAAATTACCATACCCTGGATATTTTAAAATACGAAGCCCTGGCAGGCTCAAGGCTTATGTTTATGGAATGAGGGATTACAATTCCTATGGCTATCCAGCTTCCTACCCATTGTTCATAAGCAACGGAAAAGACAAGACCGCACCACTTGTCAGTTGGGAAATTACTTGCGACGGGATTATCAGAGGAGTGGTAACTGACGATAACCTGGTTGAACGTACGCTCTTTGATTCGCCAAACAGCTTCAATGTTCGCAACTGGAACGTAATAGACAAGCAAGTGGCAAAGGAAAGAAGATGGGAAATTGAGATTGAAGACCCAGCAAAAGATGCCAGAGCAACTGTTAGGTTTTGGGATGAATATGGCAACTCTGCAAAGATTGAAATCAATTATACCGCTCCAAAGATAAAAGGGGTTCCTTCAATTATCCAGCTAGGAACTATTAATATTGGCAAAGAAGTGAGGGGGGATTTTCATTTTGTGAACCAGGGCGGTAAAGATTTTATACTCAGCAAAATCTATCTGCCTGAGAACCCGACTATTAAAATATTTTATAATGGAAGCCCCTATAATAATGAAATACTAAACCTAGCCGCCGGTGATTCGCTTGAGTTTGAATACGAATTTTCTTCTTTATCCGAAGGCAATTTTGATTTTTTTATCAGAGCAGGTGATGATTGCCTAAACAAGAAAATGATACGAGTTGTTTTTTCTGTCTCACCGCCCATTATTTATGCAAGTGATTCAGATTTCCCTACAATGGTGAGCAAGAGGGCGTATTCGACTAATGTTTTTGTGGAGAATAAGATGGGAGCTGAGCTTGAGATTTATTCATTTACTCCACCTTCCCACACAGGAATACTTGTTAATGGTCTCAATTTAAATAATGGAGAGGCGTTGTTTCTTGCAGAAAATACAAAAATTAATTATACACTTTCATTCTACGGCGACACACCAGTCGAGAGTTTTTTGGACTCAATAATATTTCATTCCAATGCAAAGATGGAAGATTCTGTGTGTTTGATAAATATTGAAGTTTTTGAAAGGGGAGTGGTTGCACAAGATTTAGATTTTGGAAGGCGACCAGAGATTGATGGGATTTATCGCACGGAGTCATATTTGCATGAAAATGGATTAAGTTTAGTCAATGAAGGTCCAGAGGCTGTGGAAATTATTGATATAACTTTTTTAAGAAATGACAACAACTCTTTTACTTTCTCAACAGATGCGAGCCATCCTTTTATAATCCCAAGTGGTGATTCAGTCAAGATTGATATTGAATGGATGCCACAATCTTATGGGCATTATAAAGCAGAAATTGAGATTATTACAACAACAGGAACAAATTTATCTAGGCCAATTATTAGCGGAATTGCGACTCGGCCGAAAATAAAGATTGTGCCTTTAGATTTTGGAGTTAAAATAATTGACGATATTAATGCTCCATTCATCCAATTTATTTCCATCACAAACCTTTCTAAAGAAGAGTGGGAATTTTCTGATACTTTGAGATATTTTGAGTTAAACACCGAAGATATTGAAACTGAGTTGGAAAAATATGGAGTTGAGATTAACACAAGTCTACTTAACAATCTTGAACTTCAGGCTGGGGATATAATTAATTTGCCCGTGACTTGGAAACCAAAAATTGTAGGCGGGTTACCGAGCTTTAATTTTGAAGTTTCCACCGAAGCAATAATAGACGGCAAATTAATAATTGATGGCGTGGCAAGGGAAACTGCTCTTGAGCCAGAGTTTTCATATTATGAGACTAGTGCTTGTGCTGGCGCTTCATCCCTGGTGGAGATTGTGCTTTATAATTTTGGAGATGAGCCATTAATTTTAAATCCTTTGAGACTGGAACTCACAACACAAGCTGGCTCCTTTGGAATCGATGCAGACTTTACACAGGAATTCGAAATTGAGGCTAACTCTTCTGCGGTAGCAAAAATTACTTACACTTCAAATGGAAGTGACGCTCGGGCGAAATTAATTGTAAAAATAAAAAATAAGATTGATTTGTACACTATTGAACTCTTTGGACAGAATCTGTCTAGCAGTGCTAGAGCTTCTCTTTTGCCAGGCGAGCTGTACTTGGATCCCAACCAGAGTGCGACTTTGAGCATTGGTCTAAGTGGTGTAGACGATTTATCTTCTGCCGAAATTGACTCTTTGTCTGTTTTTGTTTATTATAATAAATCATATTTTATCCCAGACTTTGATAAACTGGAGTTAAGTGCGGAGTTGAGCGGCAAATTTTCAATTAGCCCAGTTAGTGACGCTCTTATGAGCGATTATTTTAGGATTGATTTAACAAGCTATGGGCTGGGGAAAATCGGATCAAACACAGAGCTGTTTTCTTTACCAATAACTGGGCTTTTCCCAAATACTGGGGAGAGCACCTCGCAAATATATGTTGAGATTGATGCCCAAGGCAATAACTGTGTGCTTATTGAAAGGTCTCAAACAACAAGTCTTTCGATTAATGAATATTGTCTTGGGCAAGCTAGGAATTTTAAGTTTAGTGGATATGGAACAAATATTTCTGAACCTAATCAAAATCCTATTTCTTCTTCTTTTGAGATAAATTATTCTGTTGGTATTTCTGCCAATGTGGAGATTGGTATCTTTAATTACAATGGTACTTTGGTGCAAGCCGTAACTGGTGAGTATCATGAGGCTGGCGAATATAGTTTTATAATTGACCCATCTGCCTTCTCTTCGGGAGTTTATTATCTGAGAATGAGCACCCTAGATTTTTCTATTTCCCATAATTTACTTATAGTCAAATAGATATTTCTTCTGCAACTTATTGTTTCCCGATTCGTTTTATATACTACAATAATTTTACATGAAAAAATAATGGAGAAGGACTCTATGAAGAAAACAATTTTATATCAAACCTTTCTTATTGCAATAGGTATCAGCTTAGGGATTTTTATGATCACGGAGTTTAACCCAAGCTCTGTTTCCTCAGTTTTTGCATCGGAGAAGAATATTGGTGCCAAATCTGCACCAGTTGCTGAGTCGGATATAATAAAGGCACTCAACAAAGCCTTTGCACAGGTAAGTCTTAATACCCGCCAGAGTGTTGTGCTAATCGAAGTTGAGTCCGAAATTGACATGGAAGAGCATAGGGAATCTATGCCCCGTGGTTTGCAAGAGTTTTTTGAGTATTACAATGATAAAAACAAAGGTGGAGCGGAGATAAAGAAACCCAGGACACATGGCTCAGGGTCTGGAGTAATAGTCAGTGAAGATGGCTATATTGTGACTAATGCACATGTGATAAAAGGAGCAATGGACGGAGGTATAATTGTTCATCTTGGTGACAATAATGAATATGTTGCAAGCCTTGTTGGTAGTGACGAACTGACAGATATTGCAGTCTTGAAAATAGACAAGGATGGTCTTAGCCCAGTTCATTTTGCCAATCCAAATGATTTAGAAATTGGTCAGATGGTGCTTGCCGTTGGTTCTCCTTTGGGATTAGAATCGACTGTTACATCGGGAATAGTTTCGGCTATTGGTAGAGGCCGCCTGAGATTGAGCAGAGGTGAGCATTCGTCCTATTCTGTTGAACATTTCATCCAGACCGATGCTGCAATCAATCCAGGAAACAGTGGCGGTGGTCTCTTTAATCTGTCGGGTTCACTTGTGGGAATTAATACTGCAATAGCTTCGAGAACTGGTTCATACATTGGATATGGATTTGCCATACCTGTCGAGATTGCAAAATCTGTGATTGAAGATTTGATAGAAGACGGGCGGGTGAACAGAGGGTATATTGGAGTTGGAATCGAAACATTAGAGGATGCAACCGTTGCCAAGGCTTTGGGGCTTGATGATATTTCTGGAGTATTGATTACTCGCATTATGCCTGGTTCGGCAGCCGAAAACTCTGGACTGGAGATTGGTGATGTGATTTTAGAGATAGATGGAGAACTCTTAACTTCATCGCATGAGCTACAATCAAAGATAGTATTGCGAAGGGCTGGAGACGAAGTAGAATTAAAGATATGGCGAGATGGGAAAGCTATTCTTGAGTCTGTGAGGCTAAAACCAAGAGACGGAGAGAATTTTGCATCAATTGATAAAAAGGAAGAAGTAGAGACCGAAGACCCTCTGGGATTTGGTGACCTTGGCTTTTTGGTAGAGCCTTTGACCAGCAAGCTCAAAGATGAGCATGACATAAATTATGGAGTGCTTGTCTCAAGTGTTGAGAGGTATTCTATTGCTGAGAAACGTGGAATATTCAAGGGTGGAATAATTTACAAAGCCGACAGGAAGAAAATTAATTCTCCATCTGATCTTAGTAAAATATTATCGAGCAAAAGCCCAGGTGATGTGATTTTGTTCAATATTAGATACAAGGAGAATAACAGACTCGTAGCCATTGAAATCCCAAGAGATGACGGATAATTTATTTTATAATAAAATTTAGAATTCATCACACATTAAGAATACTTTCTGCATATTTGTAACTTATAATTTTTGAGAAACTGGATAAATAACAAAAGGAAAAGAAAAATGGGCACAGAAATAAAAAACTTGGAACCAAGGCTTGTTTGGGACTATTTTTACCAATTAACTCAATATCCAAGACCATCTAAGCAGGAAGAAAAAGCCATTGCATGGTATGAGGGTGTGGCTCGTGATTTAGGCTTGCCACTCACAAAAGATGCTCTTGGAAACCTTGTCATAACAAAGCCTGCAACAAAAGGTATGGAAGACCGGCGAGGAGTTGTCATCCAAGCTCATATCGATATGGTTTGCGAGAAAAATCGTGGTGTGGACTTTGATTTTGATAATGATGCGATTCAGACTTGGATTGATGGAGATTGGGTGAAGGCAAAAGGCACAACCCTTGGTGCAGATAATGGGATTGGTCTTGCAATGGGGCTTGCCATTTTAGCCTCCGACGATATTGCTCATCCACGGCTTGAAGTATTGGCAACCCTTGACGAAGAAACCGGACTCACCGGAGCAATGGAGCTTGGCACCGACTTGTTGAAATCTGATATATTGATCAATCTTGACACAGAAGACGACCATACTTTTTCTATCGGATGTGCTGGAGGGATAAATACCATTGGTAACTTTCCATACAAATCAGAAGACGTGGACACCAGTAATTACACTTTCTTAGAAGTTGGTGTAAAAGGGATGATGGGCGGACACTCAGGTGTGGAAATTAACGAAGAGCGTGCAAATGCTGCAAAACTTATGGTGCGGATGTTGCTTGACTTGACAAATGAATTTGGTATTAAAATATCTGCCATGGAATCGGGAAACAAACACAATGCCATCCCAAGGGAAGGTTTTGCCACTATTGCTGCCAAAGATAGCGATGTAGACAATGTGTTGAAAAGTATTTCTGAGTTCTCTAAAGTATTGAAGAGTGAATACTCAATGATTGAGAAAAATATTGAAGCATTTGGCAAGAGAACCGAGGCGGGTGGCTCTTTTATCAATGCAGAAGATCAGATGAGGATTCTAACCGTTGCAATGGCAGTTCCACACGGAATTTATCGTTGGTCACCTGATATTAAGGGATTGGTTCAGACATCAACGAACTTTGCTGTGATTGAGAAAAAAGATGACCATGTTCATATTCTGACATCCCAACGCTCGAGTGTTCATAGCGAGAAAATGTATTGGGCAGCTCAAATAGGATCTGTCATCAAACTGGCTGGTGGTGAGCTTATCCAAAGCGATGGCTATCCATCTTGGGAGCCAAATATGGATTCGCCGATTCTCAAAACTGCGGTAAATATGCACAAGGAAATGTTTGGCAATGAGCCAGTGCTTGAGGTAATTCACGCAGGGCTTGAGTGTGGTTTGGTTGGCGAGAAATATCCAAACATGGACATGCTTTCCTTTGGTCCGACAATCCGAATGCCACACACACCAGAAGAAAAAGTTGAGATTTCGACTGTGATGAATTCTTGGAATTTACTCAAGGGGATGCTTGCTAATATTCCTGTGAAATAGCGGGCTGTCCCTCAAGCTCGAGTATTTGTAAATGTAGTGTACTCCAAGTTTAAAACCCACTTAGTGGGACTTAAAACTTGTACTGACCCAATTTCAAATCACACGAAGTGTGTGAGACATGAATTGATTTGCAAATGACATATCCATCACTTCGGACGCACACATTGTGTGTTTGAAAAAAGTGGTAATGAGTTCATATTATTTGCGTGATTTAATTTTGTGTGTTCAGTGTTTGTGGGCTTTCTGAGTTTGATAGAAATATTGTTGCAGGTGGTAATTTGTTCATGTTTTTTTAGCTTTAAATTCTGATGAGGGTTTCTCGTTTCTTTTTTAATCGATTGATAAATAAATTGCAGTATACATAATTTTAGATTATATATCAAGAAAATGGTTTTTAAAATATATCATTTATCACAAAATCTTTTTACGAAATCAGTAGCAGCTTTCATTCCTAATGAACTTGCTTTTTGCATGTCTTCACAGCCTTCTGTTTCGTTGCCCATTTTACATTTGATCAACCCTCTATTGAAATACGCTTCTGAATAGTTGGGACTTAATTCTATGGATTTGTTGAAATCAACAATAGCATTCTCATTAATCTTTAACATTGATTTTGAGCCACCTCTGTTATTAAAAGCGGCTGCATAATCAGGAAATATTTCAATAGCCTTATCAAAATCTTTGATGGATGTTTCTATGTTTTCTAATCTTGTATTAATCATTCCTTTTAAGTTATATGCCTCATAATTCTTAGAGTCCAAACTAATTGCTACATCAATATCTAACAACGCACCAGTTAAATCTTGCATATTCATTTTGAACAATGCTCTTTCATAGAATAATTTTACTTCATTTGGGTCAAATTCTATGGCCTTATCAAAATCGATACTAGCACTTAAAGTTTCGCCTAATATTATATTTACTTTCGCTTTTTGATAATAGTAAGATGACTTATTCGGTTTAAGTTGAATTGCAATCTCTAAATCTGTAATAGCTTCTTTATTATTTCCAAGATAACGTTTTGTAAAACCTCTATAATAGTATGCTTCTGGTATAGAATTATTCAAATCTATGACCCTATCAAGGTCTTTTAATGCAGAAGTAAAATTTCTGGTTTCAGTAAACGAAATAGCCCGATTTAAAAATGCAAATGTATGTAGACTATCAATTTTAATAGCATCATTGAAATCCTCAATTGCCTCAATTTCGCTTCCTAGTTCAGATTTATATAAACCTCTTCTATAAAAAGCACCGATAATCATTGAGTCTTTCTCAATTACTGGTGGGTTAAGTTCAATCACTTTAGTCATTCCTTTGATTGCTTCAGAATAATTCTCTAGTCTTGAAAAGACAATAGCTTTATTAAAATGAGATTTATGAAATTTTGGATTTAAATTAATAGATTTATCCAAATATTCTATAGCTACTTCATAGTTACCATTAAAAAAATGAGCATTTCCAAGCATATAATAAACTTTCTCATCTACATAATTAAGATCAATTGCTTCTTCAATTAGATCGATTGCCTGATCAAAGTATGTCATATGATAAAGAGACAAACCCTTATAATAATAAGCTCTTGCATTTTCTTCATTCAACTCTATAGAATTGTGAAACATTTGTGACGACATTTCATAATTGCCTGAGTCATATTCTTCAATACCTTTTTCTAATAAATAATTTGATTGAAAAGGGTTTTGTTTTACTGTGTTACAACTAACTACAAGAATAATTAAAATTAAATATTTCATTCTTAATTTAAGTATGGGTGAAAAATCAAATATACAAAAAAAGCCCTGACTAACCCACATTGTGGAATTAAAATCAGAGCTTTTCTTGATTTGATTCTGGACAAGCCAGAATGACGGATAAGTTTAAATGCCACAATGTGGCTTACGTGCCTTCGTTATAGGCATTCATATAAGATTCTTGTTCAGGAGTCAGCGTGTCCACCCACATTGTGGGATTAGAAATTAGAATGTATCGCATTTAAAAGCACACGAAGTGTGTCCACTCATCTTGTTCTTCTGGCACCCACTTCGTGGGATTTGAATTAAGAGCAGTCTTTTTGCATTTTCGTTTTTATGCAATGAATTTAATAAAGTTTTTGTAATTTGATACTCATGTTTAATTTATTTTTCCTTTTATGCAAATTAAATATACAGATAAGGCATTGAAACAATTATCTAAAATAAGCAATTCAAACAAAAAAGATGCACAATCTATTGCAGATGGGATAAAAGAATATGCTGAAAACAAACCAGCAAATGCTAACATTAGAAAATTAAAAGGCAAGTTGAAAACTTATTTCAGAATGAGAATTGGA
Organism: Bacteroidota bacterium; assembly: GCA_024280675.1. Classification (GTDB taxonomy): domain Bacteria; phylum Bacteroidota; class Ignavibacteria; order Kapaibacteriales; family UBA2268; genus JAJRPT01. Next base: position 11,041 of record JAJRPT010000206.1, on the reverse strand, counting down.
AATTATCGAGCGATTTTTAACACTAAAAATGAAACACTCTTCGTCTATAACATCAAACATCGAAAGGATATCTATAATGATTGATACACAAATAATTAAAGAAAATGACAAGCCAGTAGCTGTAATCATTGACTATAAAAAATATTTAGAATATTTGGAATTAAAACAAGATTCTGCAGACTACCAGTCAGCTTTAGATGCCGAAAAGAGTACAACAAAATGGACTACTCATGAGGAAATGTTGGAACAACTGGAACTTGAATAACAAAAAAAGCCCTGACTAACCCACTTAGTGGGACTTAAAACTTGTACTGACCCAATTTCAAATCACACGAAGTGTGTGAGACATGAATTGATTTGCAAATGACATATCCATCACTTCGGACGCACACATTGTGTGTTCGATGAACCTTCGGCTGCAGCCAAATTAATCAGACACATTGTGTCCGGCCTTCGGCAAGAAGATAAACTCTGTTACCACTTTTGAGCGTATATTCTTCGCTCCCACAATGTGGGTTCGGACGGATTGTGCGGTGAGAAGTTGAGACCTCTTAGAGGTCTTTTATATTAATTTCACTATCATAGTGACCAGTGTTGCAGATAATCGCACCATCTCTCATTGACCCAGGAGTGACGTTTGACGATAATGTCTTTTACGCCAGTTGCCGTGCAGAAAATATCTCCAACTTTCGCAGCCTCGTCCATTGTCATAACTTCGTGACCATTGAGGATTGCTTTCATTGATGCAACGGCTGATACTTCTGTAACGATTGTGTTAGAACCCATGCCCTTGGCACGCATTTAAATAAATTTAGATTAAACTACCAAGATATTTCAACTTTATCCAGCCATCCTGAAATTCTTCTTATCTCTTTTGGTTGAAAATCATTACCATCAAGAACAAGAGTCCATTGTATTTTACTAAATTCATTTTGCCAATGATAATTGTTTAATTTTTTTATGCTCCTTGGTATAGAAACTAATTGATTATCGCTAAGGTTGAATTCGTATATATCTGTTAAACCACTGATACTTTTAGGCAAAACCTCTAATTCATTTCCAGACAAGTTTAAATTTTTTAAATTAATAAGATTACCAATATTTTTAGGGAGCGATGTTAAATAATTTAAATCTAGGTTTAGTGTTTCTAATTCATTTAAACTACAAATGCTTTCAGGTAAGCTTTTTAAATTATTGTCAGAAATATTAAGAACTTTCAAGTTTGTTAAATTAGCAATAGAGTCTGGTAAACTTATCAAATCATTTCCAGAGAGATCAAGATTGATTAAGTTGGTTAGATTACAGATGCTTTCTGGCAAATGATTCAAACCAATCCCATTTAAAGATAAAAATTCAAGATTTGTCATTTCCCCAATTTTTTGAGGAAATGATTGTAAATCATTTTTTCCAAGAAGTAGAGTGCCTAATCTATTTAACTGATAAATGCTTTCAGGCAATCTTGTTAAATAATTTTTATTAAGATTTAAGTAAATCAAATTATGTAAATAGCCAATACTATCAGGTAAACTTGTTAGATTATTTTCAGAAAGATCAAGAGTTTGCAAATTAGATAAAGATCCGATGCTTCCTGGTAAACTTGTTAGATTATTTTCAGAAAGATCAAGAGTTTGCAAATTAGATAAAGATCCGATGCTTCCTGGTAAACTTGTCAGATTATTTTTAGAAAGACCAAGAGTTCGCAAATTAGATAAAGATCCAAAGCTTCTTGGTAAACTTGTTAGATTATTTTCAGAAAGATCAAGAGTTTGCAAATTAGATAAAGATCCAATACCATCCTGCAAAGCAGGAATTTTATTTGAATGCAAAATTAAATGAGTTAATTGCCTTAAATTTCCAATTTCATTTGGTATATACCTAAAACTATTTTCTACAAGAGTAAGATTAGTTAAATTAGTTAAATATTCTAAGACTTCTGGAAAGATATCCAAATGATTTCCTGCAAAGGAAATTTCAGTTATTCTCTCACGTTCAAATTGAAGTTGAATCCATATATCTCTTTTTGCACTCCATGGCTTTACCTCAATATAATTCCCATCTCTAACTATTGTTATATTCATTATATTAAAATACTTATTCTTTTATATATCACTGTCTGTCATGCGAACCTTTTCTATACCCTTCGGCATAACCTTTCCTATAAGTGTCTTCAGCAGCTGGAAATGATCTTAGTGATCTTAAAATACCCATGTTTCTACCTGAATTGTTACTTTTACCAGCCATAGCATCTTTATAGCCATCGTCAAATCCTTCTTTATTTTTATTCAATATACCCATGACTAATAATCCTTTTAGATTGATAAATAATATAAACAGTAATGACAAGATACTTAATTATATGATAATAACCAAAAAAAGCCCTGACTAACCCGCATTGTGGAATTAAAATCAGAGCTTTTCTTAATTTGATTCTGGACAAGCCAGAATGACGGATAAGTTTAAGTGCCACAATGTGGCTTACGTGCTTTCGTTATAAGCACTCATATAAGATTCCTGCTCAGGAGTCAGCGTGTCCATTTTCATACCGATAGCTTCAAGTTTTACACTTGCGATCCATTCGTCTTGTTCTTTTGGCATGTCGATTACGTGAACTGGGAACTGAGCTCCGTTTTCTTGTGAGTGTTTCTCAACCATCCGCAAGTGAGACATGAATTGATTAGCAAATGACATGTCCATTACTTCTGAAGGATGACCTTCGGCAGCAGCCAAATTAATCAAGCGACCTTCGGCAAGAAGATAAACTCTGTTTCCACTTTTGAGCGTGTATTCTTCGCAGTTCGGACGGATTGTGCGGTGAGAAGTTGATACAGATTCAAGGTCGGCGATGTTGATTTCTGAATCATAATGTCCAGTATTACAGATAATCGCACCGTCACGCATTGATTCGAAGTGACGTTTGACGATAATATCTTTTACGCTAGTTGCACTGATAACTCAATTTTATTCGGTCTTCTCAATTATTTCAGTATTACAATTACATATTTTATCTACATATGCTTTTGCAGCTTTTGCTGATTTCAAACTTGAATAATTGCCAATTAAAACTGCATACATCCCATTTATTATTTGAACTTTTACTCTGATTCTTTTTGAAATATATTCTTCTTGTAAAGCTAACGCTTCATAATCTGATTTCAGTAAAGCAACTTGAAGTGCATATTTAGTTGACCCAGCAACTCTGTCTTGAGCAAATGCAATCTTGGTTTCCTCTGTATCCATATCTTTTAGTTCTGAAAAATTGTTAATTTCATCAATAGGAGAATCTGCTATATCAACTACTTGAGTTGCCTTCTCAACTTCAATATTTTCTTCACTTTCAAAATGTATATTTTCTGAATCTTCTCTTTCTGTTTCTATTAATTCTGTTTGAGACCACCAGGTTTGAAAATCCTTGCTTGCCTCGGGGAAAATAATAATTACACTAGCAATAACAAGAACTAAAAGTAGAAATCTTTTACCATATTTTCTTTTATGTTTTGTTTCTCTGACATTTAGACGTTTCTGTTGTGAAGCATTTTTTAATTCAAGTTTCTTTGCATTTTCTCTTTCTAGTTGTTTAACTCTCCTTCTCTGGTCTTCCTCTTTTGATAAATGTTCCTTCTTCTTTTCCTCAGATGAGGTAAGAAAGTCAGGACGCATACAATCATCTAAATAGTGCATTGCTAATTCACATGAAATATCATATTCGCCATCTGGATGAATTATACACCAAACAACTTCGAAAAAACTTACTGGTCTTGTTACATTAATTGACTTGATTATTTTTTCACATTCTTCAAATGGTAATGGTGATATAAAATAATCTACAAAAGACGAACTATCTAATACTTCCCAAGTAAGTAAAGATACCTTAGAACGCCAATTTTCCCTTTCATTTTCATTAAAGGTATCTATACCTGATAAATAATAAAGAAACTGAATAATACCTTCTTTGTCATTTGCCGTAAATATATCATTAAATTTAGAAACAGCTTGATTTCTTGACATATTTAAATTAAATGATGATGCATCATATTTATAACAAAACGAATACTTATCATCTCCAGAAGGAATCATTAATGAATTAGTGTCGTAACCTCCACGACGGAAACCTTCATTCATTATTACACTCTTGCTCAAGTAGCTTGAAATTAAATATAATCCTTTATCCTCTCCTTTTTCTATCTTTACTACATCACATTTGGGTAATTGTTTGATTGCAGTAACTACCACAAAGTTGAATATTTTATTACTACGTAAAAATGATTCATAACGTAGTTTATCTTTTATCACTATAGACCAATCATTTTCTAAGGCAGAAATATAAAAATCACCAAAAACATTAGGACCAACTTTTATAAAATATTTGATTTCTGGTAAAGCACTCATAATTTAATATTTTTTTGATTTATTTGCTACTTCTTAATTACCTTTGATCACAACCTTTTCTGTAACCTTCATCATAACCTTTGCAATAAGAGTCAGTGACATTGCTAGATAACATCGACTTCCAGAATGGTGTTTTATTATAATTTTTTCCCTTATTAGCTAGAGCATCGCTTTTGCCATCATCAAAGCCTTGTTGATTTGCGTCATTCCAAGTCATCTTTTATCCTAGATTAAATTATTTTGTTGTAGCTTGTAGATACAATTTACAATATTATTCAATATAACTATTTTTTTATTATGGCAACAGCATATAGATTTGATGACCAAGCACCTAGATCAGGTTCTGAAGTTTACGCATTTAGAACTTTAAGAGGGTTAAAATCATTCACAGATGACCAAGGGAGTAAAGGAAACCAGAGATTTTGGGAAATTGATGGAAATATAACCTCAGATGATGGTTCTGAAGATGGAATTCAAATAAAAGTCTCATCAGCAAGAGAAGTGTATTAGAACAAAAAAAGCCCTGATTAATTAAAATCAGAGCTTTCAGATTAGTCCTTGTTCGTTGAGATTTATCACCCTAAAGGGATCCGAAATGACAGCTTCTTAGATTAAGTACCTTCGTTATAAGCATTCATATAAGATTCCTGTTCAGGAGTAAGCGTGTCCATTTTCATACCGATTGCTTCAAGTTTCACACCCGCAATCCACTCGTCTTGCTCGGCTGGCATATCAATCACATGAGCTGGGAATTTCGCACCATTTTCTTTGCTGTGCTTCTCAACCATACGCAAGTGAGACATGAATTGATTTGCAAATGACATATCCATTACTTCTGAAGGGTGACCTTCGGCAGCAGCCAAGTTGATCAAGCGACCTTCGGCGAGAAGATAAACTCTGTTACCGCTTTTGAGTGTGTATTCTTCGCAGTTCGGACGGATTGTGCGGTGAGAAGTTGAGACCTCTAAGAGGTCTTTTATATTAATTTCACTATCATAATGCCCAGTGTTGCAGATAATCGCACCGTCACGCATTGACTCAAAGTGACGTTTGACGATAATATCTTTGACACCAGTTGCAGTACAGAAAATATCTCCAACCTTTGCAGCTTCGTCCATTGTCATAACTTCGTGACCATTGAGGATTGCTTTCATTGATGCAACGGCTGAAACTTCGGTAACGATTGTGTTAGAACCCATGCCTTTGGCGCGCATTGCAACACCAGATCCGCAATGACCATGACCACCAACGACGAAATTCTTGCCAGCCAAGAATACAGAAGTTGCACGGATGATGCCGTCAAGTGTTGATTGACCAGTTCCGTAGACATTGTCGAAATCCCATTTGGTTTCTGCGTCATTTACTGCAAATACTGGGTAGTAAAGCTCGCCCGCTTCCTCACGAGAACGAAGGCGATGAACACCAGTCGTAGTTTCTTCTGTCCCGCCGATTACGCCAGTTTTAGCATATTCTTTGTGATGTTCGTGGACTGTGTTTATGAGGTCGCAACCGTCATCCAAAGTCAAATGTGGTCTTGGGTCGATTGTTCGGTCGATGCACCAGTAGAAATCATCTCCATTGCCATACCATGCGTACATTTGCACGCCTTCGGCAGCACAGGCGGCCGCCACTGCGTCGTTTGTTGAAAGTGGGTTGCATCCCGACCACATGACTTCTGCGCCAGCCGCTTGAAGCACACGGATAAGTACGCCCGTTTCTTTTGTCACGTGCAAGCATCCTGCAATTTTGTAACCCGCAAATGGTTTTGTTTTAGAATACATTTCTTTTAGCTTCATCATCACCGGCATGCGTGATTCTGCCCAGTCCATGAGTAATTTCCCTTCTTCTGCAAGAGAAATATCACGAACGCAATATTTTCCCACCTCGTGTGAGAATTGACCTTGTTCTTTTTTATCTGGAGTGTTAGACATTATTTTTTCCTGTTGAATAATTAATAATAAAATTTGATTTCTACATGAATTAAGGTTACGAATATATGAAAAATATATTTCTCTATATTTTCTCTATACATGAACTCTTTCAATCACACATAAAATTGATTATTTAAGCGAAATTCATTTTTTTTCTTTTATTTGAAATGAAAGTATTATAATTTGGCAAAATATTTAATTAGTTCCTAGAAAAATAAGATAAATATTTTGTTAAATTTTAATTTAAAGGAGAGTATCGTATGAAACTCTTAAAACTTTCGGCTTACTTTATTTTGATGGCCGTGATGGCCATGACATTTGTTTCTTGTGAGGATGATGATGATGGCGGTGACCCAATTGTGAACTCAGCCCCAGAAGCTGTGACTAATATGGTTGCTACATCCAATGGCTCTGGTACAATTACTATGGCTTTTGTTGAATCTGCAGACAAAGATGCCGTAGGATTTGCAGGCTATCAAATGACATTAACAAATGAAAATGGAGATACTATTCAATTTACGGGTGGAGTAAACTACTTAGCAATACCTACAGGAAATAATTCTGCCACAGTTTCTGGTCTTAGCGAAGGCGAAATCTACACATTTTCTGTGACTTGTGCAATCGAATACCCAGCAGATGAAGACAATAATGTTGCAGCAGAAACAAAAACCTCAGAAGCTGTAACCGTTCGGTGGTCACCTGCTTCTCGTATCATTGAAGATATTGACGGTGCTGAAATTAAAATGTATGGGTTTAATTCCCAATTTGGATCTGGAATTGCAATCGATGACGGAGATGTTTACAATGTCTCAGTCGGTGCGGCCGAATCTTGGTTAATGGCATTTTGTAACAAAGATGGTGCTTTGACATTTGGTTCAGCGGCCACTTCTTGCTACACTCCTGATAATGTGGGTGATTGCCAGTTGGAGCTTCTCGGGTATGGTGCTTCTTTAGACGATTATTTGAAGAGTGAAAGTCTTGACACAGAAAATTACAAATCTAACTCTTGGCCACTAAGTGATTTGACGGGCGAAGGCAACCCAATCTTTGCATTCAGAGTTCAGAATGTTCAAAATACTGTGAATTATGGCAAAATCATGCTTGTGAAAAATGGTGATTCTTATGTCTATGACGCTGGAACGGATGACGAATATATCATGGCAATAATTTCTTATCAAAACAAGACTGATGTTCCTTACGCCGAAGTTGAAAAGAAATCATCACCTTCTTCTAACTAAAGGAAATAAATTATGAAGAAATTATTAGTGATTTTAACTGTGATGTTGGCTTTTTCTTTTGCTTATGTGGCAAGTGCTGCTGAGCTGAAAGGGAAAATTGTCAGCCTCAACGATGTCATGGCAGGAAAGGACAAAGTGCTTTCGCTTGCCGATGCAACTGCCTTATATGAAAAAGGATTCCCTCTTGTCTTTAAATCTGGTAAAAAAGTCTATATTGTATATTCTACAAGTGGAGTTTATGCGGGCAAGCGACTTGTCAAGAAAGTAGGCAAGGATGTTACAATTAAAGGAAAAGTGAAGAACAAGGGTGGCATTCAGTACATAATAATGGATTCAATTAAATAAAGGAAAATCGTATGAAAAAATTATTATCGTTGATTACTGTTTTGGCTTTTCTAACATCTTGTGGAGGTGGAGCAAAAAAAGCTGAACCTGTTAAAGAGACAAAAGAAGCAGAGCCTGTTGTTGAGACTGTTGCCGAAGTAACCGATTCTGTTGCCGTAGAAGAAGCAGAGCTAGAAGTTACAGAAGGAACAACAGAAGCCACTGAGCCGAAAAAAGAAGCAAAGAAAAAAGCAACAGCCGGTGAATGGACTGGATATGTTTGCTCACTTGCCGATTATATTATGGACAAGCCTAAGAAACTTTCAACAGCCGAGGCAAAGGCATTGAGAGAAAAAGGACGTATGCTTGCCTTTATCACTGGTGATAAAGCATATATTGTCTATAGCACAAGCGGAGTTTATGCGGGCAAGCGACTTGTCAAAAAAGCTGGCAAAGACTTCACTATCAAAGGTAAATTAAAGAATTTAGGTGGCTTGCAAGTTATTATTGCAGACTCCTATAATTAACCCATAATATGGGACTCCATAATATGGGACTTAGACATTCTTAACTTTTGATTGCTTAAAAACTAATCCTCATTTGATATTTTTATTTCAGATGGGGATTTTATTTTTACTTAAAAGTATTTATTGGTGAGTGCTAAAAATAATATGAATCCTCAAATTAGTAATTTTTATGCAGAAAAATCTACGTATCTGCCCTTAATTTGATCTGAAGTTGATTCGGAAAGAAGAGAGTTTGTTGATTCGTTATTTTCTGAGCTAGAATTTTCTTTTATCAGCTCTGCTCTTGCTTGATTTATCATTTGAGCAGCAGATGAGGCGACGGCTCTGTCTTGGGCAGAGGGGTCGGTTGGTGCGTTGGCGGCCGCTATCACTTTCTGCATTTTTTGAATGGTGGCTTCGGGGTTCTGGGCAGCAGAAGTGTCGATATTAACGCTCCCACCAATGGCATATTGTTTTCCATCGGGCCCGACTGAATATGAGAACTGTGGTGCCGAAGCACCTAAGCCAGATGCGGCAAGCATGTGTGCTTGTTCGTGAGCTCTGACCTTTGCGTCAATTTTCTTTAGTTGATCGACCACCGCTTGCTCGTCTTCTGAGAGACCGTTACTGTCATCGGTGTTTTTCTTGTCGGAATCACCTTTGGATTTTTTCTGTTCGGTCTGGTGGCTTTTCTTTGCTTTTTCTGGTGGAGAAAGCTCAAGGCTATCTGTGTTCTTTTTATTTTCCGAATTGTCTTCCAGCCTTACGTGACGGGGCAGTCGTTGTTGGTCAGTGTTCTCTGCGCGTTGAGTTCCCAGGTGCGTACTCGTCGCTTCCAAAATTCTTGATGTTGGACTGAAATTATTGAGCGATATGTTGATAGCGTTTGAACCCATAACATTCCCTAGCAGACTTATCGGCACTAATTTTTAAAACTTTAGCTAAGCGCGGAAAATATTTTGGGGACTTCACTAAAAATTAACAAAAGCTGAGAGGTGTTCAGCTTCTTTGAGATGGACTAGTGCTTGGTCTTGGACAAGATGTGAGACAGCAGTTTTGCAGTCATCAATAATGAGCTTGTACTTGTACGCAAAATGCCAAATGTCAATCCCCCCAAGTGAAATTTCCAGAACAAGCAATTCTTTATGAGTCATTTTTTCTTTTTGTTCCAGCTTTGATTTTGCGAGATCTAAAAATACTTTAGATTCCTGACCAGTAAGGTGATCGGGTGCAAAATAATAATTGTCGCAGCTTTTAAGGTCGCAAATTGGGTATCCATTTGATCTTTCATTCAAAAGCATTGGCAGAAAATGATTTGAGACAATGTATGGCTCTTTTGCCATTTCATCTTCTTCCCAGAGATCATCCCAGATTTGCTTGTCCGTTTTCTTTAGCCACTCAAAGAAAATAATCTCCAGGGGTGGGAGCTTAAACATTTTGGCAAAGTCTTGTCCTGAGGCAAAGTCTTGTCCTGAGGCAAAGTCTTGTCCTGAGGCAAAGTCTTGTCCTTGGGCAATGATTTCTGAGTCTTGATAGCTAATGCTAGAAAACACATCTTCTGGAAAATCAATATAGCAATTATCTGTTGTGTATTTTTTTGCCAAATTAATAATGGAATTATTCTTCATTTTTCCTTTTCTTCTTTTCGACGTAAATTCCAATAATTAATGCCAGTACGACCAAAATGTTGGAAGCAAAGCTAATGTTTTTGCCCAACTCAAAGGCTGGCACTTCGTATTTTAGTTCTAATTTATGCTCACCTTTGGGAATTATTAGCGAGCGAAACGCAAAATTGGTACGGTAGATTTCTGTTTTTTCACCGTCGATATAAGCATTCCAATTAGGATGCCAGACTTCTGAAATGTAGAGCAGATTATTCCCATTTGCTTTTACATCAAAGGAAATATATTCATTTTTATATTCAGAAATTTTAGCACTAACAGTCGAATCACCTTTGTCTATGCTAGTTTCAGGCATTTTTTCAAGATATGCAATTTGAAATGGGTTGAATGGAAATGCCGAAGGGTCAAATCTTTTGAGAGTAGTTTTTAGGTCTTCTACTTCAATATTATTGACAAAGAATGCACGGGGCATCACATTTTTGTTAAACATGACAGAGGCTCCACTTTGCTTCGACTTGAATATTTCCTCGTAGCCGGGGAATGTTTCCCTTGCTATAATATATTTCACATTCAACAAACTCCAAAGAAATGGGCTTTGTAGATTATGGGTTGAACGTCCACCAGAGCTAACATCGAGCAAGTCTTGATAGAGCCTGAGTTTGGCACTGTGGTAGCCATTTACATTTTGCAGACCATAATATGCCATTGAGTTGGAATTGGAGGGATTAGAAAAATCTGCCACTCTGAAGACAGTCTTATCTTGTTTTAGAAACTCAACCCAGTCCAGCCTAGGGAAACTCTCGGCAACAATATCTCGTTCAGATACTTGATATGGTCTTGTGCCAATCCTAATTAGGTCTGTCAGAATTATTATAAGAAGAAGTAGGGAGAAGAGGTTAAAGCTGATTTTCTTTTTTACGAATAAATATATTGTGCCACCACTTAGTAACATCAGAAATCCACCAACAAACCATTCATAACTGACGTGTTTGAAGAGCCAGCCAGTATATTCGGCTGAGATTCTAGCAAAATAT